>JAITDW010000002.1 GCA_031282355.1 Candidatus Endomicrobiellum neotermitis
GTACGAGAGGACCGGAATGAACATACCTCTGGTGTTTCGGTTGTTCCGCCAGGAGCATTGCCGAGTAGCCAAGTATGGACGAGATAAACACTGAAAGCATATAAGTGTGAAACTCACCTTGAGATAAGGTTTCCCTGAAGGGCACTTGTAGACTACGAGTTTGATAGGCTGGAAGTAGAAGTACAGTAATGTATGTAGCTAACCAGTACTAATCGCCCGTTTGGCTTGATCACATTTTCTAATTTTATTTATCAGCTTATTATAAAAAACTGTTTGCTGTTTATCAATGTGATTCTAGTATTTATTGTAGTCGCATAGTCGGATTATAGTAGTTATTTGTTTTTATGTTAGTATTTTCCGGTGGTTATTCCGATGGTGTTACACCCGATCCCATTCCGAACTCGGAAGTTAAGCCCATCAGGGCCGATGGTACTTGGACCGCAGGGTCCTGGAAGAGTAGGTTGCTGCCGGAAAACTTTTTTCTGTGAATTAAGATTACTTTTATCAGAGTAAGGATGTTTTATACAACGCCACAACAAATGTGTTTATGTTTAGAAAAAATTGTAAATTTTATTTGTTTTGCATGTAAATACCATAAGCAATTGTTACAGGAGTGATGGATGTCAAGTTTGAAAAATAGGCAAATAGTAAAAAGTTTAATAGAAAAGTTTAAGAATATAAATGGTTTAATACTTACAGAATATCATGGCCTTACAGTTAAAGAAATATCTGATCTTCGTTCAAAACTTTATAAATTCGATAGTGAATACCTTATTGCTAAAAATACTCTAAGTAGGATAGCTATTAAAAATGTTGGTATTAAAATAAATGATGTTTTATCTGGACCTATAGCTTTTGTTATAGAGAATGGAGATGTGATATCTCCAACAAAAGCTGTTGTAGAATTTGCAAAAAATAATGAGAAGCTAAAGATTAAGTCTGGTTTTTTTGAAGGAAAATTTGTAGATTCGTCGGTTATTAGACAATTGTCGGAATTACCTTCTAAAGAGATCCTTGTCAAAAAAGTATTAATTAGTATGAATGCACCTATAACAGAATTTGTGAATATATTGATGGCAAATATTATAGGGTTGATCAATACTCTAAATGCTATTATAGAAAAATAAGCAGTTTATGTCTGTGATATGTTTAATTTTATTTAAAAAACAATAAAAAAATAAGTAGTGATTTAGGGGGTAATAAGATGGTAGAATTGTCTAAAGAGCAGTTGATTGAGGTGATTTCTTCTTTGTCTGTTATTGAACTTTCAGAGCTTGTAAAGGCGTTAGAAAAAAAATTTGGAGTATCAGCAGCGCAGCCAATTGTAGCAGCAGTATCTCCTCAAGTAGCAGGTGTGGATATTAAAACAGAAGAAAAAACAGAATTTGATGTTCTTCTAGCTAGCGTTGGTGTAAGTAAAATAAATGTTATTAAACTTGTAAGAGAAATTACTGGATTAGGACTTAAAGAATCAAAAGACCTTGTTGATAATGCTCCTAAAACTATAAAAGAAAAGGTTTCAAAATCTGAAGCTGATGATATAAAGAAGAAATTTAGTGAAATTGGTGCAAATGTTGAACTTAAATAGAGTGTAACATTAAGGTAACTGTTGTAATTTTTATAAATTCAAAATGAAGTTTTGTTTAGAAATTTTTATTGTTTTCGTCTTGTGTTGACTATTTTTGACAAGTAATATGTATATTAGATATAATTAGCGTTTATATGTCATTTAAGCGTTAAGCAATATAATTTTATCGGACAAAAAAGTAGGTAGATAATAATAATGAATAAGGTCAATTTTGGAAAAATTGCAGTTTCAATAGATCCTCCGCTTCTTTTGAAGATGCAAATAGATTCTTTTTCTGCGTTCTTGCAGAAAGAAGTCACTGCGGAAAAAAGAAAATTCCAAGGACTTGAAGGTGTTCTAAGAGATGTATTTCCTTTAGTAAATTCTGATGAAAGTTTAATTTTAGAATATATTTCTTATTCTCTTGGTGAACCGAGGTATTCTGTTGAAGAATCAATTATCAGAGATGCAACCTATGCGGCTCCATTAAAAGTTAAGTTAAGACTTGTACATAAGAAAGAAGGTGATGAAAAGGAAGAATTATCTGAGCAGGAAGTGTATTTTGGAGATATTCCTTTAATGACTGACACTGCAACATTCGTCATAAATGGTGCGGAACGTGTTGTTGTAAGTCAAATTCATCGCTCTCCAGGAGTAATTTTTGAGGAGGACGAAGAAAAAAAAGTCACTGTTTTAGGGAAATCATTGTATTCGGCAAAAATTATACCATATAGAGGTGCGTGGGTTGAATTTGAGTTTGATCAAAACGGCATTTTATACGTGAGAATTGATCGTAAAAGGAAAGTATTTGTAACTACTTTTTTACGTGCTTTAGGTTTTAGTACTGACGAGAGTATTTTGAACCTTTTTAAAGAGGTAAAAAAAATATCATTGGATTCTGTATTTGCTTCTTCATCTACTTCTCTTTTTTACGGGTATGTTGCTGAAGATATTTATGATAAAAATACTGGTGAGATAATAGTAGATGCTGGTAAGGAATTAAGAGAGGATTTAGTTAAAAAATTACAAACAAAAGGACTCACTGAAATATCAGTTTTTAAAGACATATCTATACTTCTAACATTAAAAAAGGATTCTGTGAAGAATTCAAAAGATGCTATTAGTTACATATATAAAGTTTTAAAAACACAAGAATTTATTATGCAAGAAAGAGCTCAAGGCTTTTTAGAGGAACTTCTATTTAAATCTGTTAGAAGATATGATCTGACTAGCGTTGGTAGATATAAAATCTTAAAAAAACTAGCTCCAATTTTCAAATATTATGAGAATAACTTTGATTTAGCGATACCAGCAGATAATAAAAGGACTCTTGCAAAAGAAGATGTTATAGCAACCATTAAGTACTTGTTAATGCTTTATAATGGAGAAACTGAATTTGTCCATAGTAAACAAGTCCTTAAAATAACATTGGATGATATAGATCATTTAGGTAATAGGAGAGTGAGATCAGTTGGGGAGTTGCTCGAAAATCAGATAAGAATCGGTTTAGTGCAGATGGCAAGGTTTGTAAAAGAATGTATGAATAATCAAGACAAAACTAATGCTACTCCGAGATCTCTTGTAAATATCACTCAGTTTGTAGCTCAAATAAGAAAGTTTTTTGGAACTTCACAGCTCTCTCAATTTATGGATCAAATAAATCCATTAGCAGAACTTACACATAAGCGACGTCTTTCAGCTTTAGGACCTGGTGGATTGAATAGAAAAAGAGCAGGTTTTGAGGTTAGGGATGTTCATCATACCCACTATGGGAGAGTCTGTCCTATTGAAACACCAGAAGGTCCAAATATTGGATTGATAACATCTTTATCAACATTTGCACGAGTAAATTCTTATGGACTGATAGAAACTCCTTATAAAAAAATAAAATGTGGTAAAGCAACTGATAAAATTGAATATTTAACTGCAGATAAAGAAGACGAATTTTTTGTAGCACAAGCGAATACCCCTTTAGATAAAGATGGAAATATTTTGTCTGATTCAGTTCAGGGACGTAAATGGAATGATTTTTTATTTCAATCTCCTGCTAAAGTTGATTATATGGATGTTTCACCAATGCAAGTAGTATCTGTTTCAGCTGCATTGATTCCTTTTTTGGAGCATGATGATGCTAATCGTGCTTTGATGGGTTGTAATATGCAACGTCAGGGTGTTCCACTTTTAATAACAGAATCTCCTATAGTAGCAACTGGTATTGAGGAAAAAATTGCTAAAGATTCTGGAGTGCTTGTTATATCAAAATCGAATGGTGAGGTTGTATCGGTCTCTTCGGATGAAATAGTGATTTATTCTGAAGATAAAAACATAGAGATGTACAAGTTAAAAAAATACTTACGCTCTAATCAAGACACTTGTATAAACCAAAAACCCTTAGTAGTTTTGGGTGATATTGTTAAGAAGGGACAGGTGATAGCTGATGGCCCTGCAACTAATAGAGGGCAACTTGCGTTAGGTCAAAATCTTATTGTTGCATATATGCCGTGGGACGGTTATAATTTCGAAGATGCAATGTTATTATCAGAAAAATTAATTCATGATGATAAATTTACTTCTGTGCATATTAGGGAGTTCCAAACTGAAGCTAGAGAAACAAAAGGGCGTCCTGAAGAGATAACAAAAGATATTCCGAATGTTGGAGCTGAAGATCTTTTAAATCTTGATGAAAGTGGAATAGTTAAAGTGGGTTCAATGGTTCAAAGAGGAGATATACTTGTAGGAAAAACAGCACCGAAGGGAGAGCAACAAACAACTCCTGAGGAAAGATTATTACGAGTTTTGTTTGGAAAAAAAGCGGAAGATGTACAGGACGTATCGCTTAGAGTCCCTCCAGGTGTATCTGGCAGGGTTGTAGCTGTTAGAACATTTGTAAGGCTTGAAAAAGTTTCTGAAAAAGATGGAAAAATGAAATATAATGATATGCGCAGTGCTTTTGATTTAGAAAAAATAAAACTGCGTAAAGATAAAAGAGAACAGCTTGTAAATGCAAAGAAATCTGACATTGAAAAGATAGAAGCACTTTATGATGCTAAAGAAAAAAAATTAAAACATGATTATGAAAGTGAAAAAGAGAGATTTAAAAAAGGTGATGATTTACCAGTTTCTGTAAATAAAATTGTAAAAGTTTATGTTGTTACTAAATTAAAAGTTCAAGTTGGCGATAAGCTTGCAGGGAGACATGGTAACAAAGGTATTGTTGCTCGTATACTTCCTGTTGAAGATATGCCACGACTTCCTGATGGTACTCCGGTTGATTGTGTTCTTTCACCGCTTGCTATCCCTTCGCGCATGAACGTTGGACAACTTCTTGAAATTATGTTAGGTTGGGCTGGCAAAGAATTGAAAAACCAAATGATTACTCCTGTTTTTGATGGAGCAAGTGAAGAACAAACAAAGTGCTACGTTGAAAAAGCAAAAGAAAAAATAATAGATGAAAGGAAGAAATTTTTAATCGAACACGGTTTAACTGGTGAGGAACTTAAAGCATCTCTAAAAAAATTTGCTAATGAAAACCTACCAACTAATGATTGTAAAATTACTCTTTATGATGGGAGAACAGGTGAAGCATTTATGGAAAAGGTGACTGTAGGAGTTATGTATGTTATGAAATTAAATCATCTTGTAGAAGATAAAATGCATGCAAGGTCAACAGGACCATATTCGCTTGTTACACGTCAACCTCTAGGTGGAAAAGCTCAATTTGGAGGGCAGCGGTTCGGTGAAATGGAGGTTTGGGCTATAGAAGGTTATGGTGCTGCTCACACGCTTAGAGAGTTTTTAACAGTTAAATCAGATGATGTTGATGGAAGGATTAAAATGTATGATTCAATTATAAGAGGAGAGTCTATATCTAAACCAGGAGTTCCTGAGTCATTTAAAGTTTTAGTAAATGAACTTAAGGCTTTAGGTCTTAATGTTGAACTTATAGACACAAATGTAAAAACGATAAAAAAAGAAAACAAAGGGTATTAACAAAAAATAATGGCTAAAATAAACTTTCATAACCAGAAGAGACAGATTAGTAATCCTAATTTCGAAAATTTTGATGCTGTTAAGATAAGTGTTGCAAGCCCAGAACAAATCCGAGCTTGGTCTTATGGTGAAGTTAGAAAGCCAGAGACAATTAATTATAGGACGTTTAAACCTGAGAGGGATGGTCTATTTTGTGATAGGATTTTTGGTCCAGTAAAAGATTGGGAATGTCATTGTGGAAAATACAAATATATTAAGCATAAAGGGACAATATGTGACAGATGTGGTGTTGAGGTTACCGAATCTAAGGTTAGAAGAGAAAGATTTGCTCACATAGATCTTGCTGTACCTGTAGCTCATTTATGGTTTTTAAGGAAGCCACCATCTAGAATTGGAATACTTTTAAATATGAAAGTTTCTGATTTAGAGAGGGTTATATACTATACACGATACGTGGTTACTGAAAATTTAAAAGATCGTGCTGGGATTTCTTCTCCTATTATGAAAGGTGTTCTGTTAAAAGAAGAAGAGTTTAATCTGTTTAAGTATGGGATAGATAACCCTATTGTCAAAGAGGAGTTTAAAACCGTATTTGATGGTATTGTGATTAAAGAAGTAAAATTGGATTCTGATAATGCTAAAGCTTTGAAACAACTAAAATCCTTAGTAAAAATTCAAGCTGATCTAGCTAAGATTTCTTCTATTGAAGCTGCTCAAAAAATATTCGAAAATATTAAAAAAGGTGATGTTTACTACAAAGTTTACTTTAAGCCGCATTCAGTATATTACTATGCTGATCTAGATTTAGCAAATCGTAATGAAATAAAAAAAATTTTTGAGGAAAAGTTTGGACAAAATGAAACAGTTTCAATAGTAGAGCAAGATAAGAAAATTAGAATAGAATTTTTTGATACTGAAAAGGATGATGTTTATAATGAACTTAGAAAAGATGCTAATATTTTAAAAAAATATGAAGGTCACTTAAGAATTGAGATATCAAAGAATGACATTCCATTTATAAAAAATTTTTCAAAACCAAATAATACTTTATTGTTTGAAATAAATGATATAAAAAATATTAGGGATGGTTTCGGTAGTAATTTAAAAGTAGATATAGGTGCTATTGCTATAAAAAAGCTTTTAGAGGAAATCAGTTTAGATGAAGAAGCTCAAAATATACATCTAGAAATAAAGAAAACAAAATCAGATGCTGAAAGAGCAAGGCTTATAAAAAAACTTAGAGTTGTTGAGGGGTTTTTAAATTCTAAAACAAGACCTGAGTGGATGGTGCTTACAGCTTTACCAGTAATTCCTCCAGATTTAAGACCTTTGGTTGCCTTGGATGGTGGAAGATTTGCAACTTCAGATCTAAATGATTTATATAGAAGGATAATAAATAGAAATAATAGGTTACGCCACATTGAACAATTAAAAGCTCCAATAGTTATGATAAACAACGAAAAGAGACTTTTACAAGAGGCAGTTGATGCTTTAATAGATAATGATTCAAGAATAAGACCGGTAACAGGTGCTGGAAATAGACCACTTAAGTCACTATCTGATACACTTAAAGGGAAACAAGGTCGTTTTAGGCAAAACTTACTTGGTAAAAGGGTTGACTACTCTGGTAGAAGTGTTATAGTTGTAGGGCCTAACTTAAAATTGAACCAGTGTGGACTTCCTAAAGAGATGGCTTTAGAACTTTTTAAACCTTTCATTATAAGAGAGTTGATAAAACAAGAAAATGTAACACTTAAATCGGCTAAAAGAATGCTTGAAAGAAGCGACATAAAAGTATGGAATATACTTGAAAAAGTTACACAGAATCATTCTGTTCTCTTAAATAGAGCTCCTACTCTTCATAGATTAGGTATACAGGCATTTAATCCTATTTTAGTTGAGGGTAAATCAATACAGCTTCATCCTCTCACATGCTCCGCTTTTAACGCAGATTTCGATGGCGATCAAATGGCTGTTCATTTGCCTATTTCACTTGAAGCTCAACTAGAAGCTAAAGTACTAATGATGGCTACAAGAAATATATTGTCTCCAGCTTCTGGTAAACCTATTACAATTCCTTCACAGGATATGGTTCTGGGAATTTGTTATCTTACGAAAGAGAAGAGCGGTGTTGTTGGAGAGGGTAAAATTTTTTCTTCAGTAGATGAAGTTATCAGCGCATATCAGGCAAAAAAAATAGATCTACAAGCAAAAATTAAAGTTTTAACTATTACGGCAATAAAAGACGAAAGACTTAAAGATAATGAGCAAAGAGATGTTGTAAAATGGAAAAATTATAGAGCTGAAAATGGAAAAAAAGTTACTAATTATACAACTGTTGGAAGAATTTTATTTAATGAGCAACTTCCTAAAAATGATGATGGTTCTTACGCTTTAGGCTATCAAAATAAAAGTATGACAAAAAGGGAACTTGCTATTCTTATTGATAGATGTTATAAAGAGCTTGGACAATTTAAAACCACAATATTATTAGATGAAATAAAAAGAATAGGTTATAAATATGCAACTCTTGCTGGTGTTTCTATTTCTATAAACGAGATGAAGATTCCACCTAAAAAAGAAAAAATGGTAAAAGAAGCAAAGATAAAAATTAAGGAGATTGAAAGGCAAGCAAAACTTGGGTTAATAACTGAATCAGAGCGTTATAACAAAATTATTGATATTTGGACAAGAGTAACAGATGAAGTTGCCGATATAATGTTTGATGAAATGAGAAAAAAAGAAACTGAAATATATAAAGTAGGTGAAAATCGTTTTAATTCAATATTTATGATGGCAGATTCTGGGGCAAGGGGGTCAAGGCAACAAGTAAGACAACTTGCAGGTATGCGCGGACTCATGGCAAAACCTCAAAAAAAGCTTACTGGTGGTGTTGGTGAAATTATTGAAACTCCAATTATTTCAAATTTCAGAGAAGGTCTTACAGTGCTGGAGTATTTTATTTCAACTCATGGAGGGCGTAAGGGATTAGCTGATACTGCTTTAAAAACAGCAGAAGCGGGATACCTCACTAGAAGACTTGTTGATGTAGCTCATGATGTTGTTGTTAGAGAAGAAGATTGTAAAACTGTTAATGGAATTTTTATAGGTACTCTACGAAATGGTGATGAAATTGTTGAAAGAATAGATGAACGTGTTGTTGGTAGAGTAGCACTTGATAATGTTGTTGATATTGTTCGTGATGAAATTATAGTAAACAGAGGTGAGCTCATTAGTTCTGAAAAAGCTCAAAAATTAATTGAAGTCGGTATTGACAAAATAGGTATTAGAAGTGTTTTGACATGCGGCTCCGAGCATGGTATATGTGCAAAATGTTATGGTGTAAATCCTGCAACAGGAAAACAAGTTGAAGTAGGTGAAGCAGTAGGTATTATTGCAGCACAATCAATTGGAGAACCTGGGACACAACTTACACTTAGGACATTTCATATAGGAGGAGCTGCAAGTCGTGTTGTCAGACGCTCGGAGATTTATGCTGAGAATAATGGTACAGCCGATTACTATAATTTGAAAACTATTAAAAATAGAGATGGTGAAGTTATAGTATTAAGTAGAAATGCAGAGTTAATTTATACAGAATTTCCAATTCACCGCAGACAGGTTTACCAAATACCTTACGGTGCAATAATTGAAGTACAAGATGGGGAACAGGTTGAAATTAAAGTTGATAATGTAACTGGTGTAAAGAAAAACGTTTTGATAGCAAAGTGGGATCCACATTCAAAACCGATTATTTCTGAATTTGAAGGAATAGTACATTTTGTAAATATAAAAGATGGTGTAACATTACACAAAGAGAAGTCAAAAATAACTGGACAAATTGAAAGGGTCATTATTGAACATTCTTCAGAAAGAAAAAATCCTAAGATTTTGGTTAAAAAAGACAATAAAATAATTGCTGAGTATCCTCTTCCTGTAGACACAACTCTTGTTACACATGATGGTGACAAAATTAAAGTTGGCGATATTTTAGCAAAAATTCCACAAGAAGTTTCAAAGTCAAAAGATATTACAGGTGGTTTACCAAGGGTTGCTGAATTATTTGAAGGAAGACGACCGAGAAATGCTGCTGTTATTTCAGAAATCGATGGAGTAGTTCATTTAGGTGGAGCTACATCCAAAGGCAGCATAAAGGTTGAAATTGAAAATCTTGAAACACACATGAAAAAAAATTATATTATTCCTTCAGGGCGCCATTTATGTGTTTATGAGGGAGATAGAGTTAAAGAAGGTGAAGCTCTTTCTGATGGTGCTATAAATCCCCATGATATTCTTAAAGTTAAAGGACCTAAGGAAGTTCAAGAGTATCTTGTTAATGAAATTCAACAAGTTTATAGACTTCAAGGTGTAACAATTAATGATAAGCATATTGAAATAATAGTAAGACAAATGTTATCCAATGTTAGAATAATTGATTCTGGAGATAGCAGATATCTTAACGGAGAAATTATTTCAAGATATAAATATGAAATGGATAGAAAAATTGTTAAGAGTAAAAATGGAAGAGCTCCTGTAGCTCATCCTATTCTTTTGGGTATAACAAAAGCCTCGTTATCATCAGATTCATTCATCTCGGCTGCATCTTTTCAAGAAACAACTAGGATTTTAACTGAGGCTGCAGTTTCAGGTCAAGTAGATAGTTTGAGAGGATTGAAAGAAAATGTTTCTATAGGACATTTGATACCTGCTGGAACTGGTACCAAGGTATCATAAAAATTAATGAGCAGATTTTACTGAAAAAAAATGAGGATAGATATGCCAACAATTAATCAGTTGATGTTTAGAGGAAGAGAAGGCGTAACAAAAAAAACAAAGTCACCAGCACTTAAGAATTGCCCACAAAGAAGAGGTGTTTGTACTAGAGTTTATACTATAACACCTAAAAAACCAAATTCTGCTTTAAGGAAAATTGCTAGAGTTAGATTAACATCTGGACATGAAGTTTCTTCATATATTCCTGGTGTTGGACATAATCTTCAAGAGCATTCATTGGTTCTCATTCGTGGTGGTCGTGTAAAAGATCTACCAGGTGTCAGGTATCATATTATAAGAGGTAGTTTAGACGCAGCTGGTGTTGATGGTCGTAAACAAGGTAGGAGCAAATATGGAACTAAAAAAAAGAAGACTGTTACTAAATGAAGAAAGATTTTCTATAAGGTGAATTGAATGTAGTTTATAACAAATAGCGTAAGAATAAATTAATTTTAATATGAGAGGTCAGCGTTTTTATATGCCACGCAAAACATTAAAACCTAAAAAAAAGAGGAAATTACCAGATCCAGATGCAAAATTTGGTTCAGTTATTGTATCTAGGTTTATAAATAAACTGAATTTTAAAGGTAAAAAAAGTATAGCTGAATCTATTTTATATAGTGCTTTTAACACGATAAAAAAAAGAACTAATGAAGATCCTATTATAATTTTTGATAGGGCTGTAGAAAACGTGCGTCCGTTACTCGAAGTAAAACCTCGTAGAGTTGGAGGAGCTACATATCAAGTTCCTGTTGAGGTTTCTTTAAGTCGTTCAATAACACTTGCTATTGATTGGCTTATAGAAATTGCAAAAAGTAAAACAGGAAAACCTATGAGCGAAAAACTTGCTCAAGAAATTATTGATAGTAGTAAAAAAGAAGGTGCTGCAATAAAAAAAAGGGAAGATACACATAAAATGGCAGAGGCTAATAAAGCTTTTGCACATTATAGATGGTAATAAAAAATAAAGAGAGAGTTTTCATATTAAAGTAAAAGGTAAAAAATGGCTAGAGAGTATTCGTTAGAAAAAATTAGAAATTTTGGAATCGCGGCTCACATCGATGCTGGTAAAACTACAACCACGGAGCGGATTTTATACTATACTGGTAAAACGCATAAAATTGGTGAAGTACATGAAGGTACTGCTACAATGGATTGGATGGAACAAGAAAGGGAAAGGGGTATAACTATTACTTCAGCTGCTACGTATTGTAAATGGCGTGATATGCAATTCAATATAATTGATACACCTGGACATGTTGATTTTACTGCTGAAGTTGAGAGATCGTTAAGGATTCTGGATGGTGTAGTTGTTGTGTTTGATTCTGGGAATGGAGTTGAACCTCAATCTGAGACTGTTTGGAGACAAGCTGATAAATATAGAGTACCAAGAATCGTTTTTTTGAATAAAATGGATAAGATCGGAGCAGATTTTTTTATGGTTGTAGATGATATAAAAAAGAAACTTGGAGCAGTACCATTACCAATTCAAATCCCTATAGGCGTAGAATTTGATTTTAAGGGTATAATTGATCTGGTGACTATGAAAGCTCATATTTGGTCAGGAGAAGAACTTGGTGCTAAATTTGAGATATCAGATATTCCAATAGAACTTAAGGAAAAAGCCCATAGTGTACGTAATAAAATGATAGAGCTTATTGCAGACTATAGCAATGATGTAATGAATAATTTTATGGAGGGAAAAGAATCTACAGAGTTGCAGATAAAACAAGCAATTAGAAATGCTACTCTTCAAATAAAACTTATTCCTATACTTTGTGGTTCGGCTTTTAAAAACAAAGGTGTACAACCGATGCTTGACGCTGTTTGTAATTATTTGCCATCCCCACTTGATAGAAAAGCGTTTGGAGGAATAGATCCAAAAACTGGTAATCCAGATAGTAGGGAAGTTAGCGATATAGTACCTTTCAGTGCACTTGCATTTAAAATTCAGACAGATCCTTACATGGGTAAGCTTACGTACTTCAGAGTATATTCTGGAACTTTAGAAAGTGGTTCGTATGTTTATAATTCTAGGAAAAATATAAGAGAAAGAATTTCACGTATAGTTCGTATGCATTCTAATAATAGAGAAGATGTAAAATCAGTCAATACTGGAGATATCGCAGCTGCTGTAGGTTTAAAAAGTACAAGCACTGGTGATACTTTATGTGATGAAAATAAACTAATACTTCTTGAATCTATGGATTTTCCAGAACCAGTTATTGATGTTGCAATAGAGCCAAAATCTAGATCTGATGAAGAGAAACTTAGTATAGCTTTGAATAGACTAGCTGATGAGGATCCTACTTTTAAGGTAAGAATGAATAATGAGACAAATCAGACAATTATAGCTGGAATGGGTGAGCTTCATATTGAAATTTTAGTTGATAGGATGAAAAGAGAATTCAACGTCAAAGCAAATATTGGAAAACCACAAGTTGCATATAGAGAAACAATAACAAAGATACAAAAAGCTGAGGCAAAATACATTAGGCAAACTGGTGGACGTGGACAATATGGACATGTTGTTATTACTGTTGAACCGAAAAAATCAGGTACAGGTTATGAGTTTGTAAATAAAATTGTAGGTGGAGTAATCCCTAGAGAATATATACCTGCGATAGACAAAGGAATTAAAGAAACGATGAACTCTGGAGTTTTAGCTGGGTATCCAGTTGTTGATGTGAAAGTAACTGTAGTAGATGGATCTTTTCATGAAGTTGACTCTTCTGAAATTGCATTTAAAATTGCTGGATCTATGGCTTTTAAAGATGCATGTAGAAAAGCTAATCCTATTATTTTAGAACCAATAATGGAGATTGAGGTAATAGTACCAGAAGAGTATATGGGTGACGTTATTGGTGATTTAAATTCAAAACGTGGTAAAATTGTAAATATGGAATCTAAGAATAGAGTACAACAAATAAAAGTAAACGTTCCACTTGCTGAGATGTTTGGATATTCAACATCATTACGTTCTCTTACACAAGGACGAGGAAATTATAGTATGGAACCATCACATTATGAAGAGGTTCCAAAACAGATTGCTTATAAAATATTAGAAAAAAAATAAGATTATAATTAAAAACATAAGAGGAATAAAAAAATGGGCAAAGAAAAATTTGATAGAAGTAAACCACACGTTAACATAGGAACTATAGGGCATGTTGATCATGGGAAAACTACGTTAACATCAGCTATAACAAAGGTACTTGGAGATAAGGGATTGGCACAATATGTGTCATATAACCAAGTTGCAAAAGCATCAGAATCACAAGGGCGGAGAGATGATACAAAAATAGTAACGATAGCTGTTAGCCATGTAGAATATTCAACAACAAAAAGGCATTATGCGCATATAGATTGTCCTGGGCATGCTGATTATGTAAAAAATATGATAACTGGAGCAGCACAGATGGATGGAGCAATTTTAGTGGTGAGTGCATTAGACGGTCCTATGCCACAGACAAGAGAACATATATTATTAGCGAGACAAGTAAATGTACCGTCGATCGTGGTATTCTTAAATAAATGTGATGCTGTAGAGGACAAAGAATTATTAGATCTTGTAGAAATGGAGATAAGAGATTTACTGACTAAATACAATTTCCCTGGTGATAAAACACCTATAATAAAGGGAAGTGCTTTACAGGCACTTAATGGTAATCAAGAAGGTATAGTTTCGATAATGAATTTAATGGAAGCGATAGATGAATCTATACCATTACCAGTAAGAGATGTAGATAAACCGTTTTTGATGAGTGTAGAAGATGTATTTTCAATAACAGGAAGAGGTACAGTTGTCACAGGTAGAGTAGAAAGAGGTAAAATAAAAGTTGGAGAAAATGTTGAAATAATAGGTATGTGTGATACAAAAAAATCAGTGGTAACTGGTATAGAAATGTTTAATAAATTACTTGATGATGCACAAGCCGGAGATAATATAGGTATGTTATTAAGAGGAATAGAGAAAAATCAGGTGGAGAGAGGACAAGTAGTAGCAGTACCTGGAGCAATAAAACCATATAAGAAATTCAGAGGTCAAGTATATGTATTGACAAAAGAAGAAGGTGGGAGACATACTCCTTTTTTTAATGGATATAGACCACAGTTTTATTTTAGGACGACAGATGTTACAGGAATAGCACATTTATCTGAAGGTGTAGAGATGGTAATGCCAGGAGATAATGTATCAATGGATATAGAATTAATCATGCCTGTAGCTATGGAAAAGCAACTAAGATTTGCAATAAGGGAAGGCGGAAGAACAGTTGGTTCTGGAGTTGTCACAGAAATTATTGAATAATAGTGTAAAAAAAATGTAAATAGGGTTAAATTTTATGGTGAATGAAAAAGTATTATCGACTCAACGCTTAAGAATTAAATTACGGTCATATGATCACAAAATGTTGGATGATTCATTAGCAAAAATTGTTGATACGGCAAGGCGTACTGGTGCGGCTATAACAGGTCCTGTACTTTTACCTACTAATATAAGGAAGTACACTGTTAATAAGTCAGTGCATGCTGATAAAAAGTCGCGTGAGCAATTTGAAATGAGGATACATAAAAGATTAGTAGATATCCGTGAACCTTCTTCAAAAACTGTTGAGGAACTTATGAAACTTGATTTGCCAGCTGGTGTTGATATTGAGATTAAAATGTAGTTTAAAAAAATATTTTAGAGAGAATATATGCTAAAATCGATTATTGGGAAAAAAGCAGGTATGATGCAGTTTTTTAATGATAAGGGAGACCTTATTCCTGTAACTGTTATAGAAGCTGGTCCGTGTGTTGTTGTTGGAATACGTACAATTGAAAAAGATAATTATTCTGCAATTCAAATTGCTTTTGAGAGCGCAAAAGAAAAAAATCTTAGTAAGCCTGAAATTGGTCTTTTTCATAAGCATAATCTTTTGCCAAAGAAGAAAATAAAAGAATTTAAAGTGTTAAACACATCTGAATTTATTATCGGTCAAAGAATAAATGTTGATGTATTTAAAATTGGTGATTATGTTGATGTTTCTGCTATTGCGAAGGGTAAAGGGTATGCTGGAGTTATTAAAAGACACAATTTTAGTATGCAACCTACTACTCATGGACAATCAGATAGGTCTCGTGCTAGAGGATCAAGTGGTGGACAAGGACCTCAAAAAGTTTTAAAGGGTACAAAAATGTCTGGACATTTAGGTAATAAATATGTTACAATACAAAACCTGTGTGTTGTTAGTGTTGACGTTAAGAGGAATGCATTGCTCGTTAAAGGTTCTGTTCCTGGTGTTAAAACTGGAACATTGTTTGTAAGAAGTGCAGTTAAGAAATCTATTTACAGTTCTAAATAGTATGGAATGCAGAGTTAAATATTAATATATACTATTAACGTATACATAGAAGAATAGATTCAGTAATTATAAAAAATCAATTGAGGAAAAATGATGTGGAAATAGTAGTTCATGATATGAATGGTATTGAAAAAATGAAGATGGATCTTCCTTCACTTTTTAGTGTAAAGGCATCCGTTGCATTATTACACGAAGTCGTAGGTGCATATTTAAACAACCAAAGAGCTGGTACACATAAAACAAAGACAAGGGGTGAGGTATCTTTTTCTGGGTCAAAACCTTGGAAGCAAAAAGGTACTGGTAATGCCCGTGCAGGCCAAAGAAATTCTCCGTTGTGGAGAAAAGGTGGGATTATTTTTGGACCACAACCGAGGGACTATTATACAAAAATATCTAAACGAAAGAAGAAAATTTCTTTGAGCATGGCGTTTTCTGTACAGTTTCATAATAATGCTATAATCGTTGTTGATTCGATAAAAATAGATGAAATTAAGACAAAAAAAATAGTTGAATTAATAAAAAATCTTAAAGTTGAGAATAAAAAAATAATATTCTTGTGTAATTATGACATAAATTTAAAAATTGCAGCAAGGAATATAAAAAATGTTATTGTTGAAGATATTAAAAATGTTAATACTTATCAAATTCTTAAAGCAGATAAATTAATTATGACACCTGATTCTATTAAAACATTAAAAATGAGGCAAGATAAATTAATAGAATAAAATTGTTTTTTTTGTTTTTTAAGGGATGGCAAAGATGGATTTTAAAAACGTTATCATAAGACACATTGTGACTGAAAAAGCAGGAATTTTAAAAGATAAAAATGGTAAGTATACTTTTGAAGTAAATAGAAATGCTAATAAATTTCAAATAAAGCGATCTATTGAAATTTTATTTGGAGTGAGTGTTAAAAGTATACGTACTTTGAATTATTTAGGTAAAAGTAAAAAAGTTGGTAAGTGTGTAGGATTTAAAAATGATTGGAAAAAAGCTATAGTTAAGCTTGCTGTTGGTGAAGAAATTCATATGTCTAATGAGTTTTAATTTTTGTTTTTAATAGCGTTTATTATGTATAGAAAGATGTAAAACAAGTACGAAAAGTATATTTGTGTGTTTTTGTAATATAGAAATAAAGGAAAAACAATGACAATGAAGACGTTCAAACCTTATACACAATCAAGAAGACATATGTCTGTTTCTGTTTTTTCTGATATTACGAAAAAAGATCCTGAAAAATCACTTGTAAAAATAATAAAAAAGAAAGGCGGACGTAATAACACTGGAAAAGTTATGGTTCGTTTCAAAGGCGGCGGACATAAAAGGTTTTATAGAATTATTGATTTTAAGAGAAATAAATTTAATATTCCTGCAAAGGTTATATCCATAGAGTATGATCCTAATCGTTCAAGTAGAATTGCACTTTTGCAGTATGACGATGGGGAAAAAAGATATATAATTCAACCTATAGGTATAAAAGTTGGAGATTTTCTTATGTCTGGACCTAATGCAGAAATTAAACCTGGAAATTCTCTTCCGCTTGTAAATATACCTATTGGCTCTTTTATACATAACATAGAGCTTATAAGAGGTAAAGGTGGACAGCTTGTTCGTTCAGCTGGAGCAGTAGCACAACTTCTTGCGAAAGAAGGGAATTATGCTAGTATTAGAATGCCTTCCAGTGAGATAAGACTTATTCGCCTAGAATGCTATGCAACAATTGGACAAGTTGGTAATTTAGATCATGAGAATATTATAATTGGTTCTGCTGGAAGAAATCGTCATATGGGAATAAAATCTCATGTACGCGGAACTGCAATGAATTCTGTTGATCATCCACATGGTGGAGGAAGAGGTAAATCTAAAGGTAATAATCAACCAAGGAGTCCTTGGAACCAACCTGCTAAAGGGTTTAAGACAAGATCTAAAAAAATATGGGATTGGATGATAGTAAGTAAGCGTAGTAATGGTAGAATGCGCTAGTAAATTTCGTTTAAGGAGAGAAAGTAGAAAATGAGTCGTTCGACAAGAAAAGGTCCTTATGTAAATGAAAAACTTCTGAAAAAAATACAAAAACTTAATGAAAACGGTAATAAAAAAATCATCAAAACTTGGGCTAGATCGTGTGTTATAGTACCTGAATTTGTTGGGCACACATTCGCAATACATAATGGTAGGAAATTTTTACCGATATTCATATCAGAACAAATGGTTGGACATAAGTTAGGAGAGTTTGCTCCTACTAGGACGTTTAAGGGTCATGGTGGTATGGCAAAACAAGAAACATCTCTTACATAAATTTGATTTATATGATTTAGTAGTATGAAATATATATAGTTTTAGTATGTTTATGGAATTTGTATTCTTAATCAAGAAAGGTGATTAAAGTGGAATCAAGAGCAGTAGCAAAATTTGTTAGATTTAGCCCAAGAAAAGTAAATAGTGTCCTTACTGTTATTAGGAATAAACGAGTTGAGGAAGCTCTTGAAATTCTTTCTTTTCTTCAAAAATCTGCAGCAATGCTTGTTACTAAAGTTTTAAGGAGTGCTGTTGCAAATATGGGAAAAATTGATGATTATTCCTTAATTAGAATTAAGGAAGCATGGGTTGGAAATGGGCCTATATTAAAAAGGATAAGGCCAGGACCTATGGGAAGGAGTATGCCAATCAAGAAAAGAACATCACATTTAACTATAGTTGTTACAAATGCGTTAGTGAAAAATAAAGAATGATAATATAGTTTATTGTGTAGGTTATGAGATTTTGTGTATAAATTTCAAAGAAGGTGAAAAATGGGGCATAAAATACATCCAAAGAGTATAAGATTAGGGTATACTAAAGATTGGGAATCTAGATGGTTTAATTTAAGAGAAATGCCTAGTTTTATAGAAGAAGATTACCGTATAAGAATATACTTGAAGGATAAACTTAAGTTAGCTTCTGTTTCAAAAATTGGTATAGAAAGACCTGGTAAGTATTTGCGTATAAATGTTTATACATCTCGTCCCGGAGTTGTGATAGGAAAAGGTGGCCAAGGTATTGAAAATTTAAAAAAAGATATTGAGTCAATGACTATAAAAAAGGTTTCCATAAATATTGTAGAAATTAAAAAACCTGAAATTGATGCTCAACTTGTAGCTGAAAATATTGCGTTTCAGCTGGAAAAACAAATTGCTTTTAGAAGAGTAATGAAGAAAGCAATAGAGAAAGCAATGATATCTGGAGCAAATGGTGTAAAAATAATGATTTCAGGAAGACTTGGTGGTGCTGAAATCGCAAGAACTGAATGGCTTAAAGAAGGTAGAGTCCCTCTACAAACTTTTAGAGCTGATATAAATTATGGTTTCACTGAAGCTTGTACGACTATGGGGCGTATAGGTGTAAAGGTTTGGATATTTAAGAAAGAATTTTTAAAAGAAATAGCTACTAAAGAACTGGTTAAAGAAATAAAAAACACAATAGATGATACTTCTTTAATAGAAGAACAAATTAAAAATAAGAAGTAAAATGTAAGTTAAAAAAGGATATTTGAAGTATTATGTTAATGCCAAAGAGAATTAAATATAGAAAAATGCATAGAGGAAGAATGAAAGGTAGAGCTAAAGGTGGTACATATTTAGCTTTCGGTAAATATGGTCTTCAGGCTCTTGAACCGGTGTGGATGAGTAGTAACCAAATAGAGTCTGCTCGTATAGTATTGTCAAAATTTGTGAAAAAAGGTGGAAAAATTTGGATTAGAATATTCCCTGATAAGCCAATCACTAAAAAGCCTGCTGAAACAAGAATGGGAAAGGGAAAAGGCGATCCGCAGTTTTGGGTTGCTGTAGTTAAACCTGGTAGAGTAATATTTGAAATTGACGGAATTTCTGCGATAGAAGCTAAGAAAGCTTTAGTTCTCGCTTCGAATAAGCTTCCAATACACACGAAAATTTTAATAAGGGCTGACTAATTGAGGTTAAGATGAAGCGTAAAGATTGGAATGAAATAAAGAATATGTCTACTTCAGAACTTGCTACAAAACTTACTAGTCTACAAGATAGTATTTTTAGGTTACGGTTTCGTAATTCTACATCTCAAATAAAAAATCCTATTGCGATAAGATATATTAAGAAAGATATAGCGAAAATAAAAACGCTTATTGCTGAAAAGGGTAAGGTACAAATAGATAAAAATAGGAAGGTTATAGATGCAAGAAGAACGTAAAAAACGTAAGTATCGTGTTGGTTTTGTTGTAAGTAATAGTAAAGATGGTAAGACGAAGTATGTTTCTGTTAAAAGAACTTATCGTCATTTTTTATATGATCGTGTGGTCCGTAGTAATAATAAATTTGCTGTACATGATGAAAATGGTATTTCTAATATAGGAGATATGGTTAGAATAATTGAATCGAGACCGCTTTCAAAGACTAAAAAATGGATTATAGTCAAAGTTTTAAATAAAGGATTATTGTAAGTTTGTATTTTTTCTGTTTTTAGAGAGAGAGGATATTTATATGATTCAAGAAAGAACTATTTTGAACGTTGCTGATAATTCAGGAGCAAGGAAAATTCGTTGCTTTAGAGTTACAAAAGGATTGAGACGTCGTTATGCTAGTATAGGAGATGTAATACATGCATCGGTTCGAGATGCATTAGCACATGCAAGCATTCGAAAGGGTGATATTGTAAAAGCTGTAGTGGTGCGTACAGTTAAAGAAATTAGGCGTAAAGATGGGACATATATTAAATTTGATGATAATGCAGCTGTCATTATAAATGATGACGGAGAACCTAAAGGAACTCGCATTTTTGGGCCAATAGCTAGAGAATTAAGGGAAACTGGCTACACTAAAATAGTATCTTTAGCATCAGAAGTAGTGTAAATATGAGCTTCGAAATAATATATTTTTTATAAATAAAAAGATAAAAATAAAATAAGGTGTGTTTATTTAATGTTAAAAATTAAAAAAAAAGATAACGTGTTGATTCTATCTGGAAAAGATAGAGGAAAAAAGGGCGAAGTTCTTGATGTTTTTCCTAAAAAAGGTAAGGTCATTGTTTCAAAAGTTAATTTTATTAAGAAACATCTTAAAACTACACAAAAACAATCTGGAGGAATTTACGAAAAAGAAGCTCCTATTTACGTGAGTAAAGTTATGCTTCTATGCCCTAAATGTATGCAAGCTTCAAGACCTAGATTTGATACACTCTCAGATAGTGGTAAAAAGGTAAGAATATGTCGTAAATGTAGAGAAACGATAGTTTAACATAAATATATAAAGTTTGTAGTTATAGTTTATAAAGAGGGAAACAATGAATAGGCCTCGTTTAAAAGAGTTTTATCAGAAAAATGCGATTGTTGAATTGAAAAAACAGTTTGGTTTTAGAAACATACATCAAATTCCTAAAATTATAAAAATTGTTGTAAATATGGGGTTAAGCGAAGCAAAGGAAGACATTAAAGTTTTGGATGTTGCAATTACGGAACTTGCAGCCATAACAGGACAGAAACCTATAATTTGTCGTGCAAAACGATCAATATCGAATTTTAAATTGCGGCAAGGAATGCCTATAGGAATTAAAGTTACACTCAGAAATGCTATTATGTATGAGTTTTTAGATAGGTTTGTAAATACAGCAATACCGCGTATAAGAGATTTTAGAGGTATTGAACCTGACTGTTTTGACGGGCGAGGTAATTTTAATTTCGGTGTTGTTGAACAGTATATTTTTCCAGAAATTAATGTTGAAAAATCAGATAAAACTAAAGGGATGAATATTAGTATAGTTACAACAGCATGTAACAATGAACATGCAAAAGCACTGCTAAAGTCTCTTGGTATGCCGTTTAAAAATTAAAATATTTCATAATAATAAAAGGATGTTTTTTATGGCAACAACCTCAGCAGAAGCAAAGGTACGTAAACTTCAAAAATTTACAACGCGGTGTAGAAATAGATGTCGCATATGTGGAAGGCCTCGTGGTTTTTATAGAGATTTTGGATTATGTAGAATATGTTTACGTAAATTAGCACATAACGGGGAAATACCTGGTGTTATGAAATCAAGTTGGTAGAAACTTAAAAGAGGTTTATTTATGGTTACAGATCAAATATCGGATATGTTTGTTCGTATTCGTAATGCAAATGCAAAATTGCATGAAAAAGTCGATATTCCTTTTTCTAAATTTAAATTTGAAGTTGCAAGAGTTTTAAAAGAAGAAGGATATATTATGAATTATAGGAGTATCGAAAATCACAAGAAACATAAAACTTTAAGGATTTACCTTAAATATACAAATAATAAGAATGCGGTTCTTCAAGGAATAAAAAGAGTTTCAAAACCAAGCTTAAGAGTATATAGATGTTATGTAGATATACCTAAAACAGTTAATGGGTTAGGTACTACTATTGTTTCTACATCTAAAGGATTGATGACTGATAAGCAAGCAAAAAGAAATAAGATTGGAGGAGAAATCCTTGGATATGTTTGGTAGGTTTCGTAAAATAGATAAAAAAGTAAAAAGTCTTTTATACAAATATTTTAAAAGCAATTATTGTGTGTGTTTTATTAAAAATTTTATACTGAGGGTCAAGTAAAATGAGCCGTTTAGGTAAGAAGTTAGTACATATACCTGAAAAGGTTGATGTAGAGTTTAGTGGTGGAGTATTAAATGTAAAAGGACCTATGGGAATGGTTTCACAGGTTATAGATAAAAGGATAAATATAAAAAAAGTTAATGACAATAATATTTTTATTGAAACACTTGGAGATTCACGTGAGCATAACGCGTTTCGTGGACTCACGAGGGGGTTGGTAGTTAATATGTTTGAAGGTGTTACAAGAGGTTTTAAAAAAGAATTAGAAGCAATAGGGCTTGGTTATAAAATAAATGTAGAAAATGACAAAAAATTAGTAATGGCGGTTGGTTTTTCACATATGGTGAGTCTTGATATTCCATTGAGTGTAAAGGTTACTGTAACTCTTACATCGGATAAAAATATTTTGATCAGTGTAACAGGAATTGATAAATGTGAAGTTGGAGCTTTTGCTGCTAAGATAAGAGACGTAAAGCCACCAGATGCCTATAAAGGATTTGGTGTGAGGTATCTTGGTGAAAAAATTATAAAAAAAGCTGGTAAAACTGCTACGAGTTCAGGTAAGAAATAATTTTTATTGTATTAGGTTATTTTTTAATAAATATTTATAGATGTAAAAAGGATTGTTAGGTGAAAAATTCATATAAGAGATTTAATTATCGTGTAAAAAGGGTTAGACGTAAAATTAAAGGTACAGGTGATAGACCGCGTTTAAGTGTTTACCGTGGACATAAACATATTTATGCGCAAATCATTAATGATATCAAAGGAGTGACTATTGTATCAGCATCAACGTTGTCACCAGAATTTAAAATAAAATTAAATACTAGTAATACTGTATATGCAGCTGAACATGTTGGAAATTTAATTGCGAAGAAAGCAATTAAAAAAGGAATAAGAAAAATTGTTTTTGATCGCAGGGGATATACGTATACAGGTAAAATTAAAACTTTAGCTGATGCTGTAAGAAAACATGGATTAGAATTTTAATAGAGTTTTGTTTTTTACGATACAAAAGGCATTTTTAAATTACATTAAAATAGTTTTGGGGGGATATGTTGGGTGAACATTTAGTACGACAACGACAAAATAATAATTCTTTCAAAGAATTTGTGGTTGCTGTTAATAGAGTTTCAAAAGTTGTAAAAGGTGGTAAAAGATTTTCTTTTAATGCTTTAGTAGTAGTTGGTGATGGAGCTGGAAAAGTTGGGTGTGGTCTTGGAAAAGCAAATGAAGTCCAGGTTGCAATTCAAAAAGGCAGTACTCAGGCCTCAAAGCATATGGTTTCAATAGTTCTTAAAGGTAGTACCATACCACATGAAATAATCGGTATTTCTGGTTCAGGAAAAGTTTTTCTTAAACCGGCTGCTCCTGGTACCGGTGTTATTGCTGGTGGTGCAATTAGAATGGTACTTGAAGTTGTTGGAATCAAAGATATTCTTACAAAATCAATACGTTCTTCAAATTCTTTCAATATAGTTCGTGCAACAATAGAAGGCCTTAAAGCTCTTCGTTCAAAAGAGAATGTCGCTAAAATCAGGGAAAAAAAAGTTGAGGAAATATGATAAATTTATCTAATTTAAAACCTGCAAAGAATTCGAAACATAGAAAAAAAATTATTGGACGTGGTGTTGGTTCTGGACATGGTCGTACTTCTACGCGTGGCACTAAAGGTCAGAAATCACGCACAGGTGATGGCTCTAAAAAAATAGGGTTTGAAGGAGGGCAAATGCCAATTTTTAGGAGGGTCCCTAAGAGAGGTTTTAATAATAGTATGTTTCGTAAAAAATACGAAATTGTCAATGTTAGTAGTTTAAATAAATTTGAAATCGGGACTGAAATTACCCCATCAGTATTAAAAGATGCTGGTATCATTCAGAAAAAATTTGTAAAAATTTTAGCTGTTGGTGATATAACAAAACCTCTAACTGTCACAGCAAATGCCTTTTCAAAAGCTGCTATTAAGAAAATTGAATCATCTGGTGGTAAAGTAAAAAATATTAGATAAAATTAAAAAAGAATAAATAATTTCATGTTATTTTTATATAAATTACTATGACTTCCTTCGTAGGTACTAAAAAATGAGAATGTTGAAAGATTTTCTTGGTGTTTTTAAATTAAATGAACTTAAAAAAAGATTGTTTTTCACGATATTACTCATTGTTGTATACCGAATAGGAGTAACAATTCCTATTCCTGGTGTTAACATTGAAGCTGTTAGATCACTGTTTTCTGCTCAATCTAATGGTTTTTTTAATTTTCTAGATATATTTTCAGGTGGTGCCATTAACAGGATGTCAATTTTTTCTGTAGGCATTATACCATATATTAATGCGTCTATTATAATGAGCTTGATACAAAGTGCGCATATTTTTCCATATTTTGATAAGTTTGCAGAAAATGGAGAAACAGGAAGAAAAAAAATTACACAGATAACAAGGTACGGTGCCCTTATCCTTGGTGCAGTACAATCTTTTGCTCTAGCTATAGCAATGACTAAAATGCCTGCTGCGTTTTCTAGTGTTGTTCTTGATCCATCATGGCAATGGATTATTTTAACAGTTTTTACACTCCTTGCAGGTAGTATTTTAATTATGTGGCTTGGGGAACAGGTTACTGAAAGAGGTATAGGGAATGGTATTTCGCTTATAATTTTTGCTGGAATAGTTGAAAAACTTCCACGTGCAATATTAAAAGTTGCAAAACTTTTACAGAGTAAAGAAATTCAAATTTTATATGTTCTAACTTTTCTTGCTGTTATAATCATTGTTTTGATTTCAGTAATTTGGATTGAAACAGCACAAAGAAAAATACCAATACATTATGCAAAAAGGGTAGTTGGAAGAAAAATGTATAATAGTCAAATGTCATTTTTACCAGTAAAAGTCGATCAGTCAGGTGTTATTTCTGTAATATTTTCGGTATCAATTTTGTCTGTACCATTAACTATAGCACAATTTGCTCCAAAATTTACAATATTAGGATTTCCTGTGGCTAAAAAAATTACTGAAGTATTTAATTCCGGTTCTTTAATATACAGTATAATGTGTGCATCTCTAATTATTTTTTTCTGTTATTTTTATAACTCCATATCTTTCAATCCAAAAGATTTAGCTGAAAATATAAAAAAATTTGGTGGTTTTATTCCAGGTGTAAGACCTGGAAATTCTACTTCTTTATATATACAAAGAGTTTTAGAAAGGGTCACTTTATGCGGTGCGTTGTTCGTTGCATCTATTGCTATTTTACCAGATTGTTTACGTACAGCGATGAATATACCGTTTTTTTTGGGTGGAACATCATTACTTATTGCTGTGGGTGTCTCCTTGGATACAATAGGACAAATGGAATCATATATTATAATGCATCAATATGAAGGATTTATGAAAAAAGGATATGTAAAAAGAAAATGGTTTCATAATAAGATAGATTCGTGAATTATATACTTTTAGGTCCTCCAGGCGCTGGTAAAGGTACGCAAGCAAAGAAAATAGTTGAATGTTTTGGTATGGTTCATTTATCTACTGGCGATGCATTTAGGGAATTCAAAAAATTCAGCAAAGTTTTAGATAAATTTCTTTTATCAGGACATCTTGTTCCAGATAAAATAGTAATTACTGTAGTAAAAAAATATATTAATAAAAAAGATCATATAGGTAGAGGGTTTCTGTTTGATGGGTTTCCTAGGACCATACAACAGGCTAAAGAATTGGATATAATACTTAAGTCTAAAAACTTAAAAATAGATGCTGTTTTTTTAATAGATATATGTTTTGAAGAAGCTATTAAGAGAGTGATGAAAAGAAGAGTTTGTAAATGTGGAGCAAGTTATAATACAGAAGTATTTTATCAAGGAGAAGTTGAAAAATGCAATGTTTGTGGGTGTAGACTTATTCAGAGAAATGATGATGAAAAAGATATCGTTAAAAAGCGATTTAGTATTTATGAGAAACATTTAAATCCTTTAATTGAGTATTATAGAAAAGATAGAACACTTGTTAATATAAATGGTTCTCAAAATGAGGAAGATATTTTTGAGCAAATAAAAAAACAAATAAATAGATGTTGTCTAAGTAAACTTTAGATGTTATTTATTTTTACAGTTTTTATATCTGTTTTTATGTTATAAAAATATATTTTGAGGTGTAAATTTTGCTTTTTAGTAAACATATTGTAAAATTGAAAACAGTAAAAGAAGTTGAAAAAATGAAGATTGCTGGTAAGATTGTTGGAGAAATTTTAAAAAAACTCGAAGATATAATAAAACCCGGAGTAACAACTAAAGAGATAGATATTTTTTCGGAACAATATATGAAGTCTTTAGGTGTCCTTCCAGCATTTTTAGGAGTAAAAGGTATAAATTGTCCATTTCCAGCATCATCATGTATTTCAAGGAATAATGAAGTAGTACATGGTATTCCAAATACTTCGTGTGTACTTAAATGTGGTGATATAGTTTCTGTGGATGTAGGTGTAATTTATGAAGGATATTATGGTGATGCTGCAAAGACATATGCAGTTGGCAATGTGTCAGATGTTGCTGAAAAACTTCTTAGAGTTACTGAGAAATCTTTACAAAAAGGTGTTGAACATGCTTTACCTGGGAAAAAAATTGGTGATATCTCTTTTGCAATACAAGAAACTGTTGAACGTGCTGGTTTTTCGGTTGTGAGAGATTTTGTTGGACATGGAATAGGTAAAGTTTTACATGAAGCACCTCAAATTCCAAATTTCGGTAAAGCTGACACAGGTATTGAATTACTTCCAGGTATGGTTCTTGCAATAGAGCCTATGGTGAACGTTGGTAGTTATGAGGTTTTTGTAGCAAATGATGGTTGGACAGTTTTTACGAAAGATGGTAGTTTGAGTGCTCATTTTGAGCATACTGTAGCAATAGTCGAAAATGGTTATGAAATTCTTACAAAGGTATAGGAATAAATGAATAAAGAAGAAAAAATTATAGTTGATGGTAAGATTTTAGAATCTTTACCTGATACGATGTTCAAAGTAGAAATTGAAGGCGGGCATGTCATTTTAGCTCATATATGTGGTAAGATGAGAATGCATTACATAAAAATTTTACAAGGTGATAGAGTGAAAGTTGAGCTTTCCCCATATGATTTAACAAGAGGAAGAATAATTTATAGAGAAAAATAATTAGGTCACTTGCTATAAAGTTAATTGTTCAAACATAATGTTATTATGCGAGTATTTTTAAAGAGCTTAACAAAAACAAATTGTAAAAAATGGAGTGTTTGTATGAAAGTAAGAACATCAGTTAAGGTTATATGTCAAAAGTGTAAAGTAATAAAACGTACTGGAGTCGTAAGAGTAATTTGTTCTAATCCTAGACATAAGCAAAGACAGGGATAAATTTGAAATAATAAAATTATGATTTTTTACTGTGTGATAATTTTTTGTAAATTATAGAGTATATAGTGAGAAATTTTAGCGTAGTTATAATTAATTGTGAGAATATAATAGTTAAAAATATAATAGTAAGAGAAATTCGGAGGATAAATAAATGGCTCGCGTAGCTGGTGTAGATTTGCTAAAAAATAAGAGACTTGATATAGGGTTGAGATATATTTATGGAATAGGACCTGCTATATCCCATGAGATAATTAAAGAACTTTCATTAAATCCATCTAAAAGAATTAGGGATTTAACTGAAGAAGAAGTTAACACGATAAATAATTTTATAACAAAAAATCTTAAAGTCGAAGGAGATCTTAAGAGAGAAATTCAATCAAATATCAGAAGACTCATAGAAATAGGAAGTTACAGAGGATTACGTCATAGAAGAAATCTCCCAGTAAGGGGACAAAGATCTAAAACGAATGCACGTACAAAACGTGGTAAGAGAAAAACTGTTGGAGCTGGAAGAGTACCAACATTGAATAAAAAAAATTAATTAATGATTTTTTTATATATGCAAAAATAAACGGAGGGGAAATATGGTAGAGGATAAGAAAAAGATCAATGAATCTAAAAAAAAAAGATATATTGGTGGGATTGCAAAGGCTTATGTGTTATCAACATTTAACAATACTATTATTAATATAACAGATGAGAAAGGAAACACTTTAGCCTGGATTTCAGCTGGGGCTTCTGGTTTTAAAGGAACAAAAAAAGGGACTCCATTTGCAGCTCAAATGAGTGCAGCGGCTATAGGAAAAAAAGTTATCGATATAGGTGTTAAACAGGTCACTGTTTTTGTAAATGGCCCAGGACCCGGAAGGGAGACTGCAATAAGAGGATTACAGAGTTCAGGACTTGTAATAACAGCCATAAAAGATGTTACTCCTGTTCCACATAACGGTTGTCGTCCTCAAAAGCCTAGAAGAGTGTAAAAAAATAATTGTACGTGAAAAACTGACAAAATGATTTTGGAGGAATTTAATATATGGCACGTTATTTAGGTTCTGTATGTAAGTTATGTCGTAGAGAAAAAGAAAAGCTTTTTCTTAAAGGAGAAAAATGCTACTCTAATTGTATTCTTAGTAAGAAAAGAGGTAAAAACGCTCCAGGACAACACAGAATTATAAAAAGTAAGATATCTGATTATGCAAAACATTTGCGTGAAAAACAAAAGGCAAGAAGAATTTACGGTTTAACTGAAGAGCAATTTAGTCACTATTACGAAATTGCAGATAAAATGAGAGGATCTACAGGAGATAACTTACTTAGACTCCTTGAATCAAGGCTTGATAGTGTAGTTTATAAGTTAGGTATTGTTTTATCAAAAAAAATGGCAAGACAAATGATAAATCACGGTAATATTTTAGTTAATAACAAAAAAATAGATGTACCACGTTATCATGTAAAAATTGGTGATAATATAACATTTTCTGAAAGATGTAAGACAAATATGAGAAAATTTCATAAAAAGACTGCATTGAACACCCCAGCGTGGTTAAGTTTTAATGAAGATAAATTTATTGGAACGGTTTTGAATGAACCACTGCTAGATGAGATTTCTCGTTATATCAATAGTCAACTTATTGTCGAGTATTATTCAAAGTAAATTAATTAACAAAACTTATGAGTGTTTATCAAGTGAGGATATAAAGAATGAATGTACCAGATCTTAAAAAATTACGGACGCTTGTTTTAGATGAAAAAACTAATACAGAGTTTTATGGTCGTTTTACTGCAGGACCATTTGAGCGTGGTTATGGACACACAATAGGAAATTCATTAAGAAGAATTCTTCTTTCAAGTCTTGAAGGAGCTGCTATTACTTCTGTAAAAATTATAGGTGCTGTACATGAGTTTGCAATTTTAAAAGGTGTAAAAGAAGATGTAGCACAGATTATTTTAAATTTGAAAAAAATTAGAGTTAAACTTTATTCTACTGGACCTGAGATACTTTTTTTAAATGTAAAAAAAGCAGGAAAAGTAATTGCGGGTGATATTGATATTAATAAGAACGTTGAAATTATGAATCCTGATCAGGAAATTGCTAATATAGATAATGGTGCTACAGTTGAAATGCAATTAAAAGTTTCTTCTGGTAAAGGGTATGTTTTTTCTGAAGATATGAAATTTGATAAGTGTTCAATTAGTGATAATGCAATTGCTATTGATTCATTATTTTCTCCTATAGTAAAAGTTAATTATGAGGTTGAGAATACACGTGTGGAACAAACTCTTAATTATGATAAACTTATTATAGAAATATGGACTGATGGAACAGTGAGTCCTCAGAATGCTTTAGCAAAATCTGCAAAGATACTTAAGGATAGTCTTTCGATTTTTATAAATAATACAATGATAAGTTCTGAAGTCTATGATTTTAGTTCAAAAGAAAAGAACGATAATGAAATTTTTAAGCAGTCAATAAATTTTATGAATCTTTCTACAAGAGTTTTAAATAGTTTAAAAAATGCAAATATTGAAACTGTAGGTGATCTTATTAAGTTAAATGAAATTGACATGATGAAACTTGATAATTTTGGAAAACGTTCACTTGAAGAAATTAAAAACAAACTTGATATATTAGGATTGGGTATTAAAATAGGAGTAAAAGATGATAAAAACATATAATGGAAGTAAACTTGGTATTACAAGCTCTCATAGAAAAGCTTTACTTCGCAATTTAGCTAAAAATTTATTTTTACATGAAAAAGTAACTACTACTTTAGCTAAAGCAAAAGAACTTGTGAGTTATTCTGAAAAACTTGTAACAAAAGCTAAAAAAGCTGATTTAAGTGCTATAAGAGCAATAAGTAGTGCTATAAATGATAAAGTTGTTGTTAAAAAGATTTTTGATGTTTTAGTTTTAAGATATAAAGAAAGAAATGGTGGATATACGCAAATTATTAAGATTGGGACAAGATATGGTGACAGAGCAAATATTGCTGTTGTTAAGTTAATTATTTAAGAATATATTTTTATTTAAAGTTTTTTGAGGTAATAAATGTTTTTTAATTACATTTTTGGGTTGTTTTCAAATGATATGGGTATAGACCTTGGTACATCTTCAGTTATTGTTTTCATTAAAGGTCAAAATATAGTTTTAAGAGAACCTTCAGTTGTAGCTATGGAATGTGGCACTAAGCGTGTTTTAGCTATAGGGATAGAAGCAAAAAAAATGCTTGGAAAAACTCCATCTAATATCATTGCAATAAGACCTCTTAGAAACGGAGTTATTGCAGATTTTGAAGCAACTGAAAAAATGATAAGGTATTTTATAAAAAAAGTTCATGTAAAAAAAACACTTTTACATCCTAGAGTTGTCATAGGTGTTCCTTCTGGTATTACTGAAGTTGAAAGAAGAGCTGTAAGAGAGTCTGCAGAACAAGCTGGAGCGAGAGAAGTATATCTTATAGATGAACCAATGGCAGCGGCTATTGGTGCTGGAATTCAAATTCAAGAACCTAAGGGTAATATGATAGTTGATATAGGAGGAGGGACAACCGAAGTTGCAATTATATCTTTAGGTGGAATGGTTGTTGCAAAGTCACTTGATGTTGCTGGTGATAAGTTAGATGAAGCAGTAGTTCAGTATTTTAGACGTAAATATAATCTTACTGTAGGTGAAAATACCGCTGAGGAAGTTAAAATGAAGATGGGATCGGTTTTTCCACTTGAAGAAGAATTAACTATGAATGTTAAAGGTAGGGATTTATTAACCGGACTCCCCAAAACTGTTAGTATAACTTCAGAAGAAGTGAGAGTTTCGTTATCAGAACCTATAAGTAAAGTAATAGGAGTTGTAAGAAGTGTTCTTGAAGAAACTCCTGCGGAACTTGCAGCTGATCTTGTAGATCAAGGTATAATATTAAGTGGTGGTGGGTCTCTCGTTAAGGGACTTCCAGAACTTTTGATAAAAGAAACAGGACTTCCAGTTAATCGTGCAGATGATCCTCTTACTTGTGTAGCGAAAGGTACTGGTATGTATTTAGAAGAATTAGATAATATTAAAAATTCTAGAAAGATAAATATATAAAATTTATTGTTCCATATAAATTAGGTTTTTGTAAAATGTATCGACGAAGAAAATTAAGAAGTGGTGATGTAATTTTTATAGTTTTGGTTTTTATTAGCTTTTCTTTCGTAATTTGTAGAGTTACTTATCCGCTAAAAATTATAAAAACTTTAGTTTATCGTGTTACTTACCAAAATTTAAACTTAACAAGTCGTGCGTTTCGTTTAGTTCATATATTTACGGATATAGTTAAGTCAACAATTCATATGTATCATGATAATGTTGCTTATAAGCAAAAAAATCAAGAACTTATAAACAATCTTAACAACTATATTGAGATGTCTAAAGAGTATAATGATTTATTAAGTTTTTTAAAATTAGGTAAAATAAGGAATGTAAAATCTGTTTTTGCTGAAATTTCTGTTATAGAACCAAATGGATGGTACAGGTGTTTTATAATAAATAAAGGTAAATCTGATGGGTTATATAATGAACTTCCAGTGCTAGTCTTTAATTCCAAAAATAATACTCTATACCCTGTTGGGAAGATAATAGAAACATATGACACATCTTCTAAAGTTGTTATGATAACTAATTCAATTCATACATTACCTGTTGAAATTAAAACTAGTGGTATTAACTGTCTTGCAGAAGGATGTAATTCAAATTTATTGAAAATTAAGTACATACCATGCAGTGCTGATGTTAAACTTGGTGATGAAATTATTGTGAGTAGATTAAGTACTATTTTTCAAAAAGGCATACCAGTAGGTACTGTTATTAATATAACTGATAGTAAATTTATGGATTTTAAAACCGCTGTAGCAGAAGTTTATTTCGAAAAAATTGCTTTTTTTAGGGTGATTGTTTTTGTTCCACATACTGAAAAATGAGAAAAATTATTTTTTATAACGTTTTGTGTTTGTTGCAATTTTTTTTTAGTAAATATATTAGTATATATAAAATTTCTCCAAATTTTGTATTAGTAGCTATAATATATATTGGACTCTCAAGAGGGATAATATATGCTGAAATAATGGGTTTTTTATTAGGATTAACATGGGATGCTTTTTCAAGTGAAGTCTTTGGAATGAAAGCTATGATGTTCACAATTGTGGGATATTTTTCTGGTAAGATTCATAAAAAGTTTGATCATAGAAAAATTTTTACACAATTTGTAGTTATATCTTGTGCTAGTATTATTTATTGTTTAGGAACAAATTTATTTTATTTTATTCTCATGAATAATTTTAATCATGTATTTTTTCTTACTAGATTGGATTTAGTAAATATCCTTGCCACAGTGTTTGTTGCACCACCATTGTTTTATATATTGGATCGCGTTGGTTTATAAATAATGGTATGGCAAAAAGATGATAAATCTGCTTATGAAGTTTTCATAAAAAAATATAACATAGTTTTTTTGTTTTTTTTATTTTTGTTTATTTGTTTATCGTTGCGTCTTTTTTATCTGCAAATTATCGTTGGCAGTAAATATAGAAAAATTTCAGAACAACAAAGATTATATAATACATGTGAGCGTGCGCCTAGAGGAATTATTTATTCTGCAGATAATGTGGTACTTGTAGAGAATAGACTTGATTATACTGCTTTATTTTATCGTTTGGGAAGAGAAGAAATTTTATTATCTAGCAATCTAAAAGAACTTAGTAAAATTTTAGGGAAAGACATCAAATTAATAAAAAATAATAAATCTAATAAAGTTGTGAAGCTTGTGAATAATCTCACAATATATGATATGTTTAAAATACAAGAAAAAAAACAAAACTTGAAATATATCAATATTGTTGGAGAAACGCATAGGACTTATTATTATCCTGAAGCTTTATGCCATATAACTGGCTATGTAGGTGAGGTAGGAACTAATGAATTGTTAACACCAAATAAATATAAAATAGGAGATCGTGTTGGAAGAGGAGGTATAGAACAATTTTACGATAAGTACTTAAAAGGACAGGATGGAGGGTGGCAAATTGAAGTAAATGCAAGGGGCTACTATATAAGGGCATTTAAGTATATCCATCCAAAAATTGGAGCAAATATTTACACAACAATAGATTTAAAACTTCAAATTGAAGCTTATAATTTGTTAAAAAACACTGTTACAGGTAAAGGAGCCGTAGTAGTTATTGATGTAAGAACAGGTGCTATAAAAGCACTCGTATCTTGTCCAGGCTTCAATGCAAATAATATAAGTAAAAACTTTGATGAATATTTGAAAGATAAAAAATTACCTCTTTTCAATAGAGCACTTCAAGCACTTTATCCTCCTGGTTCAATATTTAAAATAGTAACCCTCACAGCTGCATTAGAAATTTTAAATACTGATCACAAAAGAACTATGAACTGCACAGGTAGTTTTAAACTTGGAAATAGGTATTATTCTTGTTGGTGTAAATCAGGACATGGTGATGTAAACCTTATTTCTGCGATGGCACAATCTTGCAATATTTATTTTTATCATTTGGGTCTTAAGATTGGAGTAAAAAATCTTAAAGAATATGCTAAAAAATTTTATTTTGGGCGAGAGACACATATAGATTTACCTAATGAAAAGAAAGGATTTATTCCTGACAGAAAATGGAAAGAGCAAAAAATGAAAACGCCTTGGCGTCAAGGAGATACAGTTATATTTTCAATAGGACAAGGTGCTCTTTGGACGACACCTCTTCAGATGGCATATATGATGTCTGTTGTTGCAAACAAAGGTAAAGAATATAATAGGCCATATATTGTTGAAAAAATTAAAAATTTTGATGGAAAAGAAATATATAAACATAAAAAATCTATAGGAGATATAATAAAACTGTCATCAAATACATGGAATGTTTTACATGAAGCTCTTTTAGAAGTTGTTGAAAACGGTACCGGTAAAAGAAGTAAGATATCAGATATTAAGATTGCTGGGAAAACTGGAACCGCTCAAAATCCACATGGTGAAGGACATGCTTGGTTTGTTTCCTATGCACCAGCTGATGTTCCTGAAATCGCAATGGCTGTTATTGTTGAAAATGGAGGTAGTGGAGGATCAAGTGCTGCACCCATAGGTAAAAAAATTTATGAAACATATTTCAATATGAAACTTGAAAATAAAGATAAAAATAGATAACTATTTTTTGTAACTTTAAATTTAGCACTAATATTTGTGTATTGAAATAAATAGGATATTGATCTTGAAATGATTATCAGAGAAAAGGACTTTTTTCATCGTATAATTCATAATATGGATTATTGTCTTATCTTTGCTGTAATGATTTTATTAGTTATAGGATTTACTGCAATATACTCATCTGCGAGTAATTGTATCATGACATCATTCAAATATATATCAGTTCAGTTTACAGCACTTGGATTAGGGTTTATAGCATTTATTATGCTAGCAAGTTTTAATTATCAATATTACGAGCATACATATAAATTTATTTATACTCTATCAATTATACTTTTAAGTTCAGTCTTAATTTTTGGTTCTGTTAAAAGAGGAACAAAAGGTTGGTTTGACTTTGGTTTTATTGCTTTTCAACCTGTTGAAATTGCAAAAATAATGTTTATTTTAGTACTTGCTTCTATTCTTAATAGAAAGAAAGTAAAAAAAGGTTTATTTCTAATTCATATATTTTTAGCATTTTTTGGCCATTTATTATTCATAATGCTACAACCTGACTTTTCATCAACATTATCTTATTTCCCTATAACGTTAGTTCTTCTTTTTGTATCTGGTATTGATTTATTTTATTTGTTTTGTGTAATAATTTTATGTTTTTTTGCTATGAGTATTCCTCTTGTAAAGATTTTTTTATTACAGATGGAATTTTTACAAAATAGTGTGTTTATAGCGAATTTTATAGTTTCTCTAAAAAATAGTTTGACAATGATTTATATTATTGTGATTATAATACTATTCATAATGAGTTGCTGGTGGTTTTTACAAAAATTGAGAATAAAAATTTCTATTATTTATCCATTAATACTATGCATTTCTATATTATTAGGTTGTATGGCATCTGTATTTATAGAAAAATCTCTTAAAGATTATCAAAAAAAGAGACTAATAGTGTTTCTAAATCCTAAAATCGATCCAAAGTCTTCAGGGTATAATATTACACAATCAAAAATAGCTATAGGATCGGGAAAACTTTTTGGGAAAGGTTTTAAAAATGGAACACAAACCCAACTTGGATTTTTACCTGAGCAACACACAGATTTTATTTTTTCTGTTATAGGAGAAGAAGGTGGTTGGATCATGTCACAACTTACGCTTATATTTTATTGGATTTTTATATGGCGATCTCTTATCATATCAAAAGAAGCCCGTGATAAATATGGATCTTTTGTAGCATTAGGCCTTGCAAGTATGTTTACGTTCTATGCCGTAATAAATATCGGAATGGTCATGGGTATTATGCCAGTAACAGGTATACCATTACCTTTTCTTTCTTATGGCGGATCTTCAATTTTTTCATCATTATGCGCTATTGGTATTTTATGCTCTATTAGCATTAGAAAACATACCTATTATTAAAATTATATATTTCTATAATAAGTAAAAATTTGTATAAAAATATAATTTTTTTATTTTTAACTTTTAATATAATAAATTTTAATCAAAATTTATGATTTATCTTCCATTATTAGACATGCATAAATATTTTTTTGTATAACTATTCTTTGAGAATTAAATAGATAAATAATAATCTAAGTTCTAGATTTTTTGTTTCATTGTTTTCTATGTATTTTTTACTAAGGAGAAATAATTAAAATTGAAAAATCTTGATAGAGGTTGGGTTTTAACATGTTTTGGGACTGCTGTTGGAGCAGGGATTTTATTTTTACCAATTCAAGCTGGGCTAAGTGGAGTTTGGAGTATTGTATTTTTAACATTTATAATTTATCCAATAACCTATTTTTCTCATAGGGGAATAACTAGAATTGTTGCATCTTGTCCAAAAGAAACTGATATTATAGGAGCTATAGAATATGATCTAGGTTATACTATGGGGCTTGTTATTTCTATACTTTATTTTTTATCAATTATAAGTATTTGTGTTGGATATGCTACAGGATTAACTAATATAATAAATTCGTTTTTGACTAACCAGATGTATTGTGTTAGACTACCAAGGTCTTTACTTACATTTGTTGTTCTTATCATCATGACATTGATAATGCTTAGTAGTGAAAAAATTATGATTACTATCACATCAATCGTAACTTTTCCACTAATAATTTTATTGTTTATGCTTTCAGTATATATGATTCCTAAATGGAATTTTTCAGCTTTTTGTCAGCCTTTTGTTATAAAAAACTTTGTTAAAAATACTTTACTTTTATTACCAATACTTATTTTTGCCATGAATTTTTCTCCAGTATGCTCCTCCCTTGGAACTTTTTACAGAAAAAAATATAATGATATCGATAAAGCAATAATTCATTCGGATTCTATTGTCAAATGGAATTCCTTAATTTTGTTATTTTTTGTTATGTTTTTTGTTTTTTCTTTATTTTTTTCAGTAACACCAGATATTTTAATAAATGCTAAAAATAACAATGTAGATATTTTAACTGCAATAGCATTGGCTTATAATAATAAAATTTTAAAGTATGTATCCCCGGTTATTGCGTTTCTTGCTATAATTAGCTCATATTTTGGACATTTTACAGGTACTAGAGAGGGATTAAGTGGTATTATTATTCAAATTATTTCATGGAAACACCCAGAAATAAAACATAAATTAAATTTAAAAAAAATAAAATTATTTAGTACATTACTATTGTTTGTCTTATTATGGTTTTTAGCTATTTATAATCCATCTATTTTATCAATAATTGGAGCTCTTGCTGCTCCAGTTATTGCACTTTATGCTTATTTAATGCCTGTTGTACTGATGAAGCATATACCAAGATTACGTAAATACCGTTCAAAATTAGCGTTTTTTATTTTTGTTATTGGTATATTTACTATTGTGGGGTATTATATCGAAAAGATTATATAAATTCTACTTTATAATAAGTAAATATTTATAGAAATCAAAAAAGATAATTATGCTTAAAAACAGATTTCAATAATAGATACTTCGGAAAAATTAATAAAAAGTGAATCACGATGTTATTTATAATAGAATAATGCTTAAAAAGTAATGTTTTATAAATTAGATTATATATTCAAATACGATTTTATATGTCATAAGTGGAATGTTTATTAGTGAAATACTATATAAAACGTATTAATACTGTGTTTTTTTATAGTTTATTGTGTTTAGTAAACTTGTTATTGTATTTTTGTTTTTAAAATTTCTAAAAAAATATGAATGAATTATTTTTATACCCACTTTCTTTAGTGTACTCTATTTTATTAAAAGCAGATAGATATATTATTAATAGACATAAAAAACTCTTCAAACCAGTAATAAGCGTTGGCAATATTACGCTAGGTGGTACTGGTAAAACTCCAATTGTAATTGAACTTTTAAGATTATTTGTCAAAAATAATTTAAGACCTGTAGTTTTAACGCGCGGATATTTTAGATGTAATAAACATCCAATTCTATTAGAAAATGGTGCTGTTAATAATATAGATGTATCAGATGTTGGAGATGAAGCACTTTTAATTTCTAAAACGGTTCCTCAATCTACTGTTATTGTTGGATCTAATAGATACTCCAACGTTTTAAAATTTAAAAACAAAATAATTCCAGATGTTTTTATTTTAGATGATGGATTTCAACACTGGCATATTAAGCGAGATTTAGATATAGTCTGTGTTAATGCGTCTAATCCTTTTAGTAATGGGAAACTTATACCAGCAGGATCTTTAAGAGAAAAACCAGCAGCTTTAAAAAGAGCTTCTATTATAATTATTACAAATTCTGATATGATTTCAAATACATCACTTGAAAATTTGAAGAAAAAATTACTCAATTTTTCAAGTACAGATCCTATTGAAACTTATTACGGTGATTTTGAATATAAAACTACAGATTTAAAAACTGATTTTGATCTAGAATTATTGAAAAAATCTGAAATATACTCGTTAAGTGCAATAGGATTCAGTGAAGGATTTAATCATTCTATTAGAAAGTCAGGAATAGAAATAAAAGGTAGCATATCGCTAAGAGATCATAGTTATTATAATAATGATATGATAAAAAATATAGTTTTAAATAGAAAAAATTCTTGTTTTATTATTACAAGTAAAGATGCTGTTAAGTTTCAAAATATTGATATAGATATTTTGAAAAAAATTGCAGTTCTTATTGTAAAACCAAAATTCAAGACTGGAGAAAAAAATTGGGAACAAATAATATTAAAAAGCCTGCAGTTTTTTTAGATAGAGATGGAACACTTATTTTTAACAGAAATTATTTGAAATTTCCTAGTATGGTAAAGCTTTATTCATGTGTTGCTGAGAGTATAAATAAATTGCACACTACTGGATTTAAGGTTATAGTTGTGACAAATCAATCTGGTATTCGAAGAGGATTATTAACTGAAAATGAGTTGTATAAAGTTAATGAAAAATTTTTATCTATTCTTAAGAGTAAAAATGCTAAAGTCGATGGGCTTTATTATTGTCCACATATTGAATCAGATAGATGCTTCTGCAGAAAACCAAAAATAGGTATGGTATTACAAGCTGCAAATGATTTTAATATAGACCTTTCAAAGTCATATACTGTAGGTGATAATATCAAAGATTGTTTACTTGGGTTTAACATGGGTGGAAAAAGTATACTAGTTCTTACAGGACATGGTAAAAAATATCAAAATAATTTGATAAATGCAAAAATTACAACATTTATTATATGTAAGAACTTTAAACAGGCTGTCAACTTTATAATAAAGGATACAAAAAATTAGAACGTATTTTGAATATTAATTCTACTATTTTATAATGAGGTACAAGAATGAAATTGATTGATGGCAAAAAAATATCAAATATTCAAAGACTTAAAATTAAAGAAGAAGTTTATAGAATTAAAAGTAAAACAGGAACAATACCAGGGCTTGCAACAATTCTTATAGGTAAAGATCCTGCGAGTCAAATTTATATTAAGTCAAAAATAGAAGCTTGTAAACATGTTGGAATTAGATCTTTTCATCACGATCTTACTGAGAATTCATCACAAAAAGATATTATCGATTTAATAAAAAATTTAAATAATAATCGTGATATTGATGGTATCTTACTTCAATTGCCGCTCCCAAAAAACAGTTATGTTCAAAAATGTATTGATGAGATTAGTCCTATGAAGGATGTTGATGGACTTCATCCTATGAATATAGGAGTTTTAAGTTTATCAAAAAACTGGGATGAAATCATTAGGAAAAGTGTACTTATTTCATGTACTCCGCTTGGTATAATGTATTTATTAGAGCAATCAAATATAAAAATTTGTGGCAAAACTGCTGTTGTAATTGGAAGATCAAATCTTGTAGGTAAGCCAATATCAATGCTTCTACTCGCAAGTAATGCTACTGTTATAATGACTCATTCAAAAACTAAAAATCTTAAAGAAATATGTAAATCTGCTGATATTCTTGTTGTGGCTATAGGGAATCCTAAATTCATAAATAAAGATTTTATTAAAAATGGTGCTACTGTTATTGATGTAGGTATAAATAGAACGCACGATGGATTATGTGGAGATGTTGATTTAGATACTGTGAGAAATATGAATATAAAAATAACTCCTACTCCGGGAGGAGTAGGTCCTATGACAATAACAATGCTTCTAGAAAATACACTTAAAGCATTTAATAACAGAAGAAAGAACAGCAGTCAATAATTAAATAATAAAAACTTTTATAATTTAGGATTGATTTACACCGGTATTCACGTTTATTTTGGTCTTATAGTACTAAAACCTGTATACTTATGCAGTATTTCAGGAATTAATACAGACCCATCTTTTTGCTGATAGTTTTCAAGTATCGCAGCAAAAGTTCTGCCAACTGCTACTCCCGAAGCATTTAAAGTATGTAAAAATTCTTTTTTTTTATTTTGTAATTTTACCTTTATATTCATTCTTCTTGCTTGAAAGTCTTTGAAATTGGAACATGATGAAACCTCTTTATATGTAGCATCACTAGCAAACCATACTTCTAAATCATAAGTTTTAGATGATGCAAAACTCATTTCTTCTGTTGACAAAAGTACTGTTCTATAAGGAAGTTCTAATAGTTTTAAAACATTCTCAGCATCATCAAGAAGGAATTCAAGTTCTTTGTTTGAAGTATCTGGACTGACAAATTCAACTAATTCAACTTTATTGAATTGGTGATTTCTAATGAGTCCTTTTGTATCTTTACCATAGGTTCCTGATTCTCTTCTGAAACATGCTGAGTAAGAAACATATTTTTTTGGTAAAAAAAATTCTTCTAGAACGCTGTCTCTATGGATATTTGTTACAGGTACCTCAGCTGTTGGTATTAAATATAATTCGTCGTTAGCACACTTAAATACTTCTTCTGTAAATTTTGGAAATTGCCCGGTACCTATCATTGAATTTCGGTTTACAAGATAAGGAGTCATTACTTCTTTATATCCTCTAGTTTTATGAGTATCTATGAAAAAATTGATGATCGCTCTTTCTAAAGTACATCCTTCATTTTTTAAAATCACAAAACGTGCTCCTGAAATTTTTGATGCTGTTATAAAATCAAGTATATCTAGTTTTTTACCTAATTGCCAGTGAGATTTCGGATTGAAATGAAACTTTTTAGGTTTACCAACAAACTTTAAAATTTTATTATTTTTACCCACAGGCACACTTTTGTCAGGAATATTAGGAACGCATAACAAAGAATCGTTTATACTAGTTTCAATTTTAAAGAGTAATTTTTCTTGTGTCTGAATTTCAGATCTTAACTCATTTAGTTCTGAAGTAAGCTTTGATAAAAAATCATTTTTGCATTTTACTTTATATTTGTATATTATTTCAGATCCTTTATTCCTTTTAAGTCTCAAATGTTCTATTATAGATATTAATTTTTTTCTTTGACTATCAAGGTCTAATAGCCTATCAAAATCAATCACTATATTTCTATCAAGCATTGCTTGTTTAGCGTTTTCTATATTTTCCTTAATAAACTTAATATCTATCACTTTTTTTATACACCTATATCCTCTATATGCTTAAAAATAAAAACCTACTTCATTTAACTTAACTTTTTAACTTAATTTTAGAAAATACCTTCTATGAATGTTAACTATTGAATAAATAAAAACAACCAAAAATTTAATAAATTAAAGACAGTTAATATACAAAAATGCTAAAATATAAAACACTAAGAAATTAATTTACATAAGATCACTTATATAGTAAATTTTACTCAATTTGACAAGTGCTTAGCATAAATCATAACATGAAGCTATGACTACTACGTAAGTTATTTATGTGAAACAAAAAATGTCTAAAACAGTAGTTTCTAAGGTATCTGTTTAGTAGTAAAGATATTATCGTAAATTTTGCATTCATAATTATGTAAAAATTATGTTTGAGAAATTTTAGATCATGTAAAAAATTATTTGATATGGAATCAAAATTAAAAATCTAAAAAAAGGAGAATATTATGAAAAAATGGAAATGCATCTTATGTAATTATGTTTATGACTCTGCAATTGGGATTCCCGATGATGGAATTGTTTCTGGTACGCTTTTTGAACAGTTACCAGATGATTGGGTATGTCCGCTATGTGGGGCATCAAAAGATAATTTTGAGATAAGTGAATAAAAGTTTTATATGAAGCAAGTATATTTAGACAATCAATCAGGTACTAAACTTGATACAAAAGTGATTGATGCAATGGTGCCTTTTTTTACTGAATATTATGGGAACCCGCAAAGTATTCATTCTTTAGGAATTATTTCAAGAAAAGCTTTAGAAATAGCAAGATATCAGGTTAGTTCTTTGATAAATGCATCTGAAGAAGAAATTATTTTTACGTCTTGTGGTACTGAATCAAATAATTTAGCAATAAAGGGCATTGCTGACACTTTGAAATCTAATGGGAAACATATCATTGTTTCTTCAATAGAGCATATTTCTATTTTAAATTCAGTAAGAAAACTTAAAGTTGAAGGGTTCGATATCAGTTACTTACCAGTAGATAATAAAGGAAATATTATTGAAGATGAATTAAAAAAAATGTTAAGAAAAGATACTATTTTGGTATCTATACAATATGCAAACCCTGAAATTGGAACAATTCAAGATATAAAAAAATTAGTTTCAATAGTCAAGAATAGCATCAATGTTAGTGATTTTATAGTTTTTCATAGTGATGCTGTTAGTGCTTTTGGAATAATTCCCATAGATGTTGAAAAATTAGGAGTTGATATTTTGACTTTTTCATCTTCAGTAATTCATGGACCTAGAGGATCTGCGGGGTTGTACGTAAAAAAAGGTATAAGGATTAGTTCTCAAATTAATGGTGGTGGACAAGAAAATTTTAAACGTTCAGGGACTGAAAATCTTCCATCTATTGTTGGATTTGGTAAGGTATGCGAAATAGTCAAGAATGAAATGTCAAAAAATAACGAAATTATTTGTACGTTAAGAAATAAACTTATTACTGAACTCTCACAAAGATTAAAATATATTTACTTAAATGGTGCTTGTGAAAATCGTTTACCGGGTAATGTTAATTTTTCTGTAGAATTCGTTGAAGGTGAAGCACTACTTTTACTTTTAGATAATGCAGGTATTATGGTATCAAGTGGTTCTGCGTGTGCTAGTAAAAATCTTAAGTCTTCATATATTTTATCAGCTATTGGCGTTAACACTGTACTTAGACAAGGATCTATAATATTTACATTATCAAAATTTACTACAAGAGAAGAAATCAATTATGTGTTGGAAAAATTTTCGGATATTGTTAGCAAACTGAGAAACATATCCTCATTGTATTTAGATTTTATAAAAACAGGAAGAAGGATTAAAGTTTAAAAGATTGAGAAAAAAATCAATAAAACAGATTATAAAAATGAAAGAGTTATGGAGAATATCGATATTTTGGTTGTAAGAATAGAAAAAGTAATAGGAAGGTTAAAAATGCTAGTTGAAGAAAATCGTATGCTTAAGTTAGAACTAGAATATCTTAAAAAGGAATATACTAACAGTAAAAGACAGATGAGTGGATGTATTGTGTTAAAAAAAAATACTGAAGATGCTATAGTAAAAATAGAAAAAATTATAAAAAAAATTGATATGACTAAAATTTAAATTATGGTAACCGCAAGAGAAAAAATTATGGGGAGAGATATAGATCTTAACATAGATGATATAGATGAATCAATATTTAACAAAGTTGTAAATTTTGTAAATGAAAAATGGTTAGAGGTAAAAACTGAAAACGTTAACGTCCCTGATACTCAAAAAATAGCAGCTTTAACTGCTATAAAAATTGCGATTGAATTGCTTAAATTGAGAGATCTACAAAAAGACATTTTAAGTAGTTATGAAAACAAAATAAAAAAACTCATAGTACATCTTGACGAAAATAATTATTAAGATGAACATTTTAGACTATAGCTTTATATAGGATTTACTATATATGATTTTTTACAAAATGTTCTATAAGAAAAATATATTTTTTGCGATATTATTTATTTTCTTTTAAGAAAAGTTAGATCGATATAAAACAATAAAATATTGTAGCTTTTACATTATAAATAATAGTAATTATTGTGAAATAAATTCTTTAAAATATCTCAAAACATAAAGATAGATTTCTTGTTATAAAAATATCAGTTTGCAGTGTTTAAAAATCTGACGTTTCAAACTATTTTAAAGATTCAAATTTATGTGATAGAATATCGAGACGTTGTAGTAAAAAAACATATTTATACATTTTCAAATGTGTTATTTGACAAACTATTTAGAATTTTAAACCACCCTTGAGTAAAGGGTTTGTAAGGGGGTAAATCTCGTGAGTGATTGTTTAAAATTTGAAAAAAATAGAATAAGACATAATTTTTTAGCTTTAAGAAATAAAATAGATACTGATACAGCTTTATCTTATAGTGCTAATATTTTTGCTAAAGTACAAAAATTCTCAACTTATAATAATGCTAAAATTGTTATGTTCTATTTATCTTATGGTTCCGAAGTTGTTACTGATAATATGATAAATTCAGCGATTCATAATAATAAAACTGTTGTTGTACCAGCACTTGACACTTCAAAAAATGAAAAAATATATGCTGTAAAAATTTTGAAACTTAATGATGCTTCAGAACTTATTTATGGCATAAGACAACCAAAAATAGTTATGACTAATGTTATAGAACGAAATAATATAGATTTAATCTTTGTACCAGGTATTGCATTTGATATCTCAGGATATAGGATAGGATATGGTAAGGGTTGTTATGATAGATGGCTTGAAAAATTATCTTTAAAAAAAACTATGGGTCTTGCTTATGATTTTCAAATAACAAATAAGCTTCCAAATGAAAAATATGATGTTCAACTTGGCACTATCGTTACTGAAAAAAGGATCATATGTAATTAATAAGGAGCGAAAAATGGATAAATTAATGATGATTATTATATTTTTTGTAGCTTTTATCGCAGGATATATTTTACGTGTTATTTACGCTAAGTTAAATGCTAGATCAATAGAACAAATTTCAGAAAGAATTATAAAAGAAGCTAGTCTTGTAGCTGAAACTAAATCAAAAGAAACACTCTTAGAAGCGAAAATTGCTATTGATAGAGAGAGAAAAGAATTTGACCAAGAAATGAAAGAAAAGAGACAATTTATTAAAAATGCAGAAAATAGAATTATCCAACGCGAAGAAAATTTAGATCGTAAAATAGACATCTTAGATAAGAGAGAAAGAGATTTTGTTGATAAGGAAAAAGTTTTTAGTACTAAAGAACGTGTACTTTGTGAAAAATTTATTGAAATAGAAAAAATGAAGGAAGAACAAAAGAAGTCACTTGAAAAAATTTCAAATATGACTAGGGATGAAGCAAAGCAGATTCTTTTAAGTGAGATGGAAAAAGAAGCAAGGCATGATGCTTCAATTTTAATGCAAAAAATTGAGCAAGAAATGTTAGAAAATATTGACAAAAAATCCAAAGAAATTATTTCAGTTGCAATTCAGCGTGTTGCTGTTGAACACACAGTTGATTTAACTGTTTCTATTGTTCATATACCAAATGATGAAATGAAAGGAAGAATTATAGGAAGAGAAGGTAGAAATATCAGGGCTTTTGAACAAGCGACTGGTGTTGATTTAATAGTTGATGATACGCCTGAAACAATTACTATTTCGGCATTTGATGGTGTAAGGAGGCAAATAGCAAAAATTGCTTTAGAAAGGTTAATTATTGATGGAAGAATACATCCTGCAAGGATTGAAGAAATTGTTGAAAAAGTTAGTAAAGAAATAGAACGGCATATTCGAGATGTTGGAGAACAAGCAGCTATAGATGCAGGAGTACCTGGTTTAAATATTGAAATTATCAAACTGCTTGGGAAACTAAAATATAGAACTTCATATGGCCAAAATCAATTACAACATACACTTGAGGTTACATTGCTTGCAGGTGCTATAGCTGGTGAACTTGGACTCGATGTAATGTTTTGCAAAAAAGCTGGATTATTGCATGATATAGGTAAAGCAGTCGACCATGAGTTTGATGGAACACATCATCAAATTTCTGCAGATATAGCTAAAAGATATGGTGAAGACACTAAAATGTTAAATGCAATTTTATCACATCATGAAGGTTTTGATACGCCATCTAGTCCTGAAGCGTTCGTTATAGCTGCAGCTGATGCAATCTCAGCAGCGAGACCTGGTGCTAGAAGAGAATCTATAGAGCATTATATAAAGCGTCTTGAGAAACTTGAAAAAGTTGCTAAAGAGTTTCCTGGTGTTTTAATGGCTTATGCAATACAGGCAGGTAGAGAAGTAAGAATACTTGTAGAGCCTGAAGAAATAGATGATGGACAGGCGCATATTCTAGCACATGATATAGCTAAAAAAGTAGAACAAGAGCTAAAATATCCTGGACAAATTAAAATAACAGTTATAAGAGAAACAAGAGCTCAGAATATAGCAAAATAGTTTTAGGTAAAGTCTATTACAACCTTGTAAAAGAGAATTTTTTTTTATAGAATGAGTGGTCTTTATCATTCGATGAAACATAAAAGTATTTAATGTGTTTATAAAATATGAAAAATACAATCAAAATCAAAGGAGAATTATCGTATACACATGGCTAACATAACAATGAAAGCTTTATTGGAAGCTGGGGTACATTTTGGACATCAAACTAGAAAATGGAATCCTAAAATGGCAAAATTTATTTTTGGAATAAGAAATAAAATCCATATTATTGATCTTCAAAAAACTCTTAGAGAGTTAAAAAAAAATTACAAAATTATAAAAGATTTTGTAGCTGAGGGTAAAAGTGTAATATTTGTAGGGACAAAAAAACAAGCACAACTTCCCATAAAAGAAGAAGCATTACGATGTGGCGCTTATTTTGTTTCCGAAAGGTGGCTTGGAGGAACACTTACAAACTTTGAAACATTAAAAAAATCAATTGCTAGATATTGGGAAATAGAAAAAATGAAGGAGAATGGGATTTTTAAGTCTCTTTCTAAAAAAGAACAATCTCGAATTGAAAAAGAAAAAATAAGGTTAGAAAAATCCTTAGAGGGTCTTAAAAATATGTCAAGTCTTCCAGATATTATGTTTGTAATAGATCCACATGAAGAAACGACTGCCGTTTTAGAAGCAAGAAAACTTAATATTCCAGTTATCGCACTTTGTGACACAAATTGTGATCCGGATTTTGTTAATTACCCTTTACCTGGAAATGATGACGCTATAAGGGCTGTAAAATTATTTTGTTCTATTATTGCTGATGCTGTTTTAGAAGGTAAAAATATTATTGAAAAGCAAGATAAGAATATAAAAGCAAATACATTAAAAACAGAAGAAGTTGAAAAACAAAAAATAAAAGAAATTAATAATGGTAACGGAGAAGTAAAACAATGTCAACAGAACTTGTGTCTAAGTTAAGGAAAATGACCGGAGCAGGTGTTATGAATTGCAAGAATGCATTAAAAGAGTCTAATGATGATATAGATAAAGCTTGCAGATGGCTTAGAGAAAGAAAAATGACTTTAGCGGTTGAAAAAATATGTAGATCTACAAAACAAGGAATTGTGTATTCGTACATACATAATAATGAAACGTTAGGAGTTTTAGTTGAGATCAATTGTGAAACTGATTTTGTCGCAAAAACTGAAGAATTTAAAAATTTGGCCAGAGAAATTGCAATGCAAATTGCTGCTACTGCACCAATTTATATATCTCGTGATTCTATTCCTCTAAATGTCATTGAAAGTGAAAAAGATATTTATAAAACTCAACTTTTAAAAGAAAAAAAATCAGAGGATGTGTTTTGTAGAATTATCGATGGGAAACTTGAAAAATTCTATAGTAATGTATGTTTATATGATCAAATTTATATAAGAGATACAGTACCTAAAAAAACAATAAAAGATTTGGTTACAGATGTCATTATGAAAACTGGGGAAAACATAATAATCCGAAGATTTGCAAGGTTTAAAGTAGGAGAATATTAGTAATGTCTGTAAAAAGGGTTCTTTTAAAACTTTCTGGTGAGATTTTTTCTGATGAATTTTCTTTAATAAGTGAAAGTAGTCTCATAAGGATTGTAAAAGAAATTAAGTGTGCTATTAATGATAAAGTTCAACTTGCTGTTGTTATTGGTGCAGGTAATATTTGGAGAGGAACAGGGAAATTTATAGAAAGAGTTACTGCAGATAAAATGGGAATGTTAGCGACAGTTGTAAATTCTCTTGCTCTGAGTGATGCTCTGAGAAAAACTGGAATAAAGTCGAGTGTATTTTCAGCAAGTGGTATAAGTAGTTTTGTTGAAACTTTTAACAAAGAAAATGTTATTAATTATATTGAAAATGGATGTATAGCTATTCTTGCAGGTGGGACTGGGAACCCATTTTTCACAACTGATACTACTGCTGCTTTGAGAGCTGCAGAAATAGAAGCTGATGTGCTTTTAAAAGCTACGCAAGTTGATGGTGTCTATGATACTGACCCTAAGAAGAATAAAAATGCGGTCAAATTTGTTTCTCTAACGTTTAAAGAAGCATTAGATAGGCATTTAAAAATAATGGATATTTATGCTTTTTCGTTGTGTATGCAAACAAAAATATCAGTTGTTGTGTTTGATTTTTATAAGAACGGCAATTTAAAAAGAGTTTTAAATGGTGAAAATGTGGGAACTTTAGTGGAGGCATAGAGTATAGAATGAAGTTATATAATTTTTTCACTATAGCAGAAGAGAATATGAAAAAAACAGTAAACAAATTTAAAGTTGAGTTAGCCTCTATAAGAACAGGAAGGGCAAGTGTTCCTATAGTTGGGAATATAAAAGTTAAGAGTTATGATTCTATTTTAACTATAAGTCAAATTTCAAAAATAAGTCTTCTTGATGCAAAAACAATAGAAGTTAGACCATGGGATGTTTCTCAAATTGATATAATAGAAAAAGCAATACTTAAGGCTGATATAGGACTTGTACCAGTGAATTACAAAAAATTTATACGTATTTCTGTACTTCCTCTTACTGAGGATAGGAGGAAATATGTTTGTGGGTCAATAAATAAGATGTCAGAAGAGTTCAAAATTACTATAAGAAATGAGAGAAGAATTTTACTTGATAATATAAAAAAACTTGAGAAAAATAAAGTTATAACTGAAGACGATAAAAAAAATCTTGAAATAAAAGCTCAGAAAATTACAGATGCTTATATAAAGAACATAAATGAAAGTGTTATTGCTAAAGAGCATGAAATTATGCAAATATAGTTTATAAAACTAAAAAAGGGGAACGTGTTGAAATGGAGTATCAAGTTGATAAAAGTGTATGTGTAGGGTGTGGAGCATGTGCTGGAAACTGTTGTGTTTCTGCTATTGAAGAAAAAGATGGTAAATATGAAATTAACACTGAAGCATGTGTGGGATGTGGAGTATGTGAATCAACTTGTCCAGTAAATGCAATTTCTCAAAAATAAAAGATAAGAGAAAGTTTTTGATACCTGTACATGTAGCTATTATAATGGATGGTAATGGAAGATGGGCAAGGCAAAAATCTTTACCTAGGATTTTTGGCCACAAACAAGGGGTCGAAACTATAAAGAAGATTATTAAAGCTGCAAGTAATCTTGGAATAAAAGTTTTGACCCTTTATGCATTTTCTACTGAAAATTGGAAGAGACCGGTTAAGGAAATAGAAGCACTGTTTAGTTTACTTAATATTTTTATAAGGGAAGAATCTAAAGAGTTGGATGATTTAGGCGTTTGTCTAAGAATACTTGGAGATTTATCAAAATTTCCATGTAATATAAAAACTGAAGTTGAATATATTTGTAAAATCACATCTAAAAATACTGGACTTCAACTAAATATAGCATTAAACTACGGTGCAAGACAGGAACTTGTGCATGCTTTTGGAAAAATGTTAGAATGTGGCATTGAAAATCCAACAGAGGAAATAGTATCATCGTTTTTATATACTGCAGGTCAATCTGATCCAGATCTACTTATCCGCACATCAGGAGAATTTAGGATATCAAATTTTCTTCTTTGGCAAATTGCGTATTCTGAAATTTATGTGACAGATAAATTATGGCCTGATTTTACGAAACGAGATTTAGAAGATGCTATATTAGAATTTCAAAAAAGAGAGAGACGTTTTGGCGGACTTATAGAGTCAAATATTGATTAGATTTAAAGTATGTAGATGTTACAATTTTGGAGTTTAAGCATGTTGTTAACAAGAATATTAACAGCTATTATAGGAATTCCTTTTATATGCGTTTGTACGTATTATGGAGGTAATTTATTTTATGTGATGATGTTCGCTGTATCAACATTATGTGTTAAAGAGTATTTATCGATATCAAAAAAATATAATCCTCATGCTACTATATCACTAATAATATCAGTTATATTATTCATGTTAATGTGGTTTTTTAAAAATTTTTCATTAAATAAAATGGGTATTTATGCTGTTTTAATAATGCTAGTGTTTTTTGGAATAGAACTTTTTAATGGACATCCTAATTTATGCATAAATAGAATATCATCATCATTTTTAGGTGCTTTTTTTATACCTCTTACTATGATTTATATGGCTTATATACGTGATCTTGATAAAGGTATGGAGTTTACATTTTTTATCTTTATAATAGTTTGGTGTTTAGATACTGCAGCATATGCATTTGGTAAATTTTTTGGAAGACATAAACTACTTAAAAATGTCAGTCCTCAGAAGACAGTAGAGGGTGCGGTAGCAGGAACTATTTTTGGTATTTTTGTTGCTATTATTTGCAGAAGCATGTTTATGAGTAAATTTTTAACTTTAAAGAATTCAATAGCACTTGGCACCGTTATTATTTTAATTAGTCAATTTTCTGATCTTGCAGAATCTCTTATAAAAAGAGATAGTGATGTTAAAGATTCTGGAAAAATAATGCCAGGACATGGAGGAGTTTTTGACAGGTTTGATTCTTATATGTTTATGGCTCCAGTAGTTTATTACATCTTAGAGTTTTTAAGATGAAAAAAATTACAGTTTTAGGATCATCTGGTTCTATAGGATTACAAACTTTAGACGTAGTTTCAAAAATGTCAGACATTATTAGTGTTCAAGGTTTATCGGTTGGTTCTAATATAGAAACATTAAAATTACAGATTAAAAAATTTAATCCTAAGGCAGTATCTGTAAGTAATTTTGTCAATGCTCAGAAACTGAAAAAATGGTGTGTCTTAAACAATTTAAAAACTAATGTTTATAATGGTGATATAGGTCTTAAAAAACTCGCAACCATACCAGAAGTTGATATGGTTGTTGTTGCACTTGTTGGTGTCGTTGGACTTAAATCTATAGAAGCAGCAATAAAAGCTAAGAAAAATATTGCTATTGCAAATAAAGAAGTTCTCGTTATGGCCGGAGATTATATAATGAAACTTGTTACTGAAAATAGAGTTTTAATGCTCCCTATTGATAGTGAACATTCTGCAATTTTTCAATGTTGTGCAAACGAAAAAAAATCACAAATAAAAAAAATTATACTTACAGCTTCAGGAGGTCCATTTTATTGGTATAACAAAGACTTTTCTAAGATAACAGTAAAACAAGCATTGAATCACCCAAGATGGAAAATGGGTAGAAAAATAACAATTGATAGTGCTACTCTTATGAATAAAGGATTTGAAAGTATAGAAGCTTCTGTTCTCTTTGGTATTTCAATAGACAAAATTGAAGTTATAATACATCCTCAATCTATAGTACATTCTATGGTAGAGTATATTGATGGTTCAGTTATAGCACAACTTTCAAATCCCGACATGAGGATTCCTATACAGTATGCTTTAACTTATCCTGAAAGGATGCAGTCAAATATTAAGACATTAGATTTTACTAAAATCAGTGAGTTAAACTTTTACAAACCTGATTTTAATAAATTTCCATGTTTAAAACTCGCTTATTCTGCAGCAAGAGAAGGATATACGATGCCTGCTGTAATGAATGCTGCAAATGAGATTGCAGTTTCAGCTTTTTTAAATAGAGAAATAAAATTTAATGACATATATAAAATTATTGATATTGTTATGAAATCACATAAAATTTCAAAAAAATCTTCATTAAAAGTTTTCCAAGACGCTGATTCATGGGCAAGACAATATTCATATGAAATTATATGTAAACATACATGCAATATAAAAAACAAATAGTTATTATATTATTACATAAAGGAAAAAATTAGTATGACAATATTTCTTCAAGCATTTAGCGTTATAGTGGGAATTGGATTTTTAGTTTTTATACATGAACTTGGACATTTTATTGCTGCAAAAATATGTAAAGTGAAGGTATTGACTTTTGCTTTTGGCCTTGGTCCAGATTTAATTAAAAAAACTCATAATGGTACTAAATATTGCATAAAATTAATCCCATTTGGTGGCTTTGTTGCTATGGCAGGTGAAAATCCATATAAGGTCACTGGATTAAAAGATGAGTACTTATCACTTAAGTGGTATAAAAAGATATTTGTTGCATTTTCAGGTTCGTTTTTAAATTACATTTTTGCTATTTTTATTTTTGCCATGTTTTTTAGCATGTGTGGCATATCAGTGACATCTAAAGATCCTTTTATAGGATCAACTATTAAAAATTATCCAGCTGCGCTTTCAGGACTTATGTCTGGTGATAAAATAAAATCAATAGATGGGGTGAAAATAAACGCTTGGAACGATTTAAATATTAATTTAAAAAATAAAGTGAATAAGATGACATCATTTATAGTAGAAAGAAGAAATAATTCTTTTCAGGTAAATATATTTGTTCAAAAAAATCCAGCAACACAATCAGGAATAATAGGTATAAATCCTGTTTTAGTAAAAATGAAGATAGGATTTTTTAGATCCTTTTATCTTGGATTAAAAGTTTCGATAGCTCAAACTACTGCAACTATTATGCATCTTTGGAATAAAATAATTTCTTTTGAAAATCCTGATGTTGTAGGTCCCGTTGGTGTCATTCATATTATGCTAAATGCTTTTAAAAATGGTATATGTAGTTACATAAAATTAATTGCGTTTATATCTATTGCACTAGGTTTGTTTAATTTACTACCGATTCCTATGCTCGATGGTGGGATGATAATGTTGTTTTTTGTTGAAGGAATTAGAAAAAAGCAACTAAAAATGAGATTTATTCAAATCTATAATATGATAGGATTAATTTTTGTCATAGTTGTTTTTGCGTTTGCAACATGGAATGATTTAGCAAGATTGAGCAGCCATAATTATAAATAAATGTTATTTTAACAACAAATATAAGAAGTTTTGTTTTTAATAATCATTTTATATAAAAAAATGTTTTTATTTAGTTTAATATAATTATAAAAATGAAATTTTATAAAAGGTTTCAAACAAAAAAAATTAATATTGGTAATGTTACTATAGGTGGTGGGTTACCTATAAGAATACAATCCATGACAAATACAAATTCAAGAGATTTGAAATCTACTGTAAAACAAATCAAACAACTTGAAGAGGTTGGTTGTGAACTAATACGTGTTTCGTTTCCAGATATGGAGTCGGCACTAAATGTTAGAAAGATAAAAAAACATATAAAAATTCCTTTAATAGCAGATGTTCATTTTGATTACAAAATAGCACTTGAAGTAATAAAACAGGGTGTTGACAAATTGAGAATTAATCCTAGTAACATAGGATCACAAGATAAATTAGTAGCTTTAGTAAAAGAAGCTAAAAATGCGCATATTCCTATTAGAATAGGAATTAATGCAGGTTCGTTAAAAAAAATCCATCATTCCTCTAATAATTTTATGCGAGCAAAAACTCTTGTATGTGTAGCAATAGAACATATAAAAGTTCTAGAAAAATATAATTTTCAAGATATAGTTGTCTCTTTAAAAGCTTCTAATATTGATACAACAATACAAGCATATAGATTATTTGCATCAAAAAGAACTTATCCTTTACATTTAGGAATAACAGAAGCAGGATCAATTTTTAGTGGAACTATAAAATCATCGATAGGTGTTGGAATAATGTTATATGATGGAATTGGTGATACAATAAGAGTTTCTCTTACTGCTGATCCTATTGAAGAGATTAATGTAGCTTATTGTATTTTACAATATATGGGATTACGCAATTTAGGTGTTGAAGTTATTTCATGCCCTACATGTTCTAGATGTGAGGTTGATTTAATAAATATAGTCTTAAAACTTGAAAAAAAGATTAGTGTTATAAAAAATTTAAGAAAATTACATAAACCTATAAAAGTAGCTTTAATGGGTTGTGTTGTAAATGGTCCTGGAGAAGCAAAAGATGCAGATTTTGGTATAGCTGCTAGTGGAAAAAATATTGGCGTATTATTTAAAAATGGAAATATTATATGTAAAATTAGTTCTGATAAATGGGTAAACAAAATTATTTCTATGATAGAAGAACGTATGATTCATATACAGAGGTGAGTACAAATGGTAGAAATATATTTAACTCGAGAAGGTAGAAAAAAACTTATTGAAGAATTGGAAAAACTTCAAAAAAGAAAACCTGTTATTCAAGATGAAGTTGCTAGAGCAATAGAACATGGTGATTTAAGAGAAAATGCAGAATATTACGCCGCGAAAGAAACTCTTGGTAACCTTATGCGTAGAATTATGGAACTGGAATCAAAAATAATGTGTGCAAAAATAATAGACAGACAAAATATTAATACTGATAAAGTGTCTATTGGTGTTACCATAGAAATAAAAAGTGAAAACAATGAAAATTACAAATATACTATTGTAGATTCAGAGGAAGCTGATATTAGTGTAAATAAAATATCGGTGCAGTCTCCTCTTATACAAGGACTGTTAGGACATGAAGAAGGTGAAACTTGTGAAATAAAACTTCCATCTGGAAGCACAAAAATTAAGATATTAAAAATTTCTAAATGAATTATAAAACATAAGTAAATTGAGAGGTTTATAGTGTTATTTTCTAAACTATTAATTCCAACTTTAAAAGAAGTTCCATCTGATGTTGATATAACATCTGCAAAATTAATGATAAGATCTGGAATTGTGAATAGACTTTCTTCTGGTATTTATGAATTTTTACCACTTGGTGTTAAAATCTTAAAAAAAATAGAAAAAATAATAAGACATGAGATGGATGTTATAGGTGGACAAGAAGTGACTCTTTCATTGATGCTTCCCAAAGAATTATTGTTAGAAACTGATAGATGGAATGTCTATGGGAAAGAATTATTTAGGTTAAAAGATAGAAAAGGAGCAGAATTTTGTCTCGTACCTACAGCAGAAGAAGGCATAACTGATTTGATAAGAAGAAATGTTAAGTCTTATAAGCAACTTCCAATTACATTATATCAGTTTGGCACAAAATTTAGAGATGAAATACGTCCACGCTTTGGCGTAATAAGAGCGAAAGAATTTTTGATGAAAGATGCATACTCATTCCATGCTGATGAGTTTGATTTAGAAAAATATTATAAAATTATGTTCAATGCGTATATGAATATATGTATAAAGTGTGGTTTAAAATTTCGTGTTGTCGAAGCTACATCAGGTGCAATCGGGGGATCATTTTCTCATGAATTTGTAGCCTTAGCAGATGCTGGAGAAGAAGAAATAGTATGGTGTAATTGTGGTTATGGAGCAAGCACTGAAAAAGCTAAATGCTTTAAAATTGAGCGATTTAATAATGATGGACCGTTAAATATGGAAGAAGTTGTAATTCCAAACATAAATACAATTGTAGATGCTGCAAATTTTTTAAATTTATCAGTAAAAAAAATTATAAAAACTGTAATTTATATTACAGATGGTAACCCTGTTGCTGTTCTAATAAGGGGAGATCATGAAATAAATGAAACAAAACTTAAAGATTTACTTGGAGCAAGTAAAATATTGATTGCAGATGAGCAAACTGTAATTTCTATAATTAATGTACCATTAGTTTTTTTAGGTCCAGTAGGACTTAAAAATATAAAAATTATAGCTGACACATCAGTTATAGATATATTAAATGCCTTTGTTGGAGCAAATAAAAAAAATTGTTATATTAAAAATGTAAATTATAAAATAGATTATGATGTTGACATAATTGCTGATGTGAGAAAAATTATGCATGGAGATATTTGCTCAATATGTAAAAAAGAAAAACTGATGTTTTCAAAAGGAATTGAAATTGGACATATTTTTAAACTTGGTAATAAATATTCAGAATTAATGAAAGCTACATACGTTGATAAAAACGGTAAAAAAAAGTTTATCAGTATGGGTTGCTACGGTATAGGAGTTACACGAATACTAGCTGCGGCAATAGAGCAATCTTACGACAATAATGGTATAATATGGCCCAACAGTATTGCGCCTTTTGAAGTTGTAGTTGTTCCTGTAGATTATAAAAATAGCAAAATTAATAAAATAACAAAAAAAATATATGAAGAGTTATCTTCAAATGGACTAGATGTTTTGATTGATGATAGAAATGAAAGAATTGGTGTTAAGTTTAAAGATGCCGATTTAATTGGTATTCCTTATAGAATAACTATTGGAGAAAAGAATCTTGCTAATGGTAATGTAGATTTAAAATCTAGAAAAAATACTAAAAGTAAGATTTTAAAGCCTGAATGTGCCGTTGCTGAAATAACACAGATGTTTTATAAATAAATTATGTATTAAAGGTTTATAAGTATAAACTGATGTTTTTGTTGGTGTTCCACGTTCTGCTATAGTTGTATGTTATTATGGTTAGTAAATTTCTTATTATGAACAGGCGCTACTTGTATTTTTACAATAACTGTTATATGTTTTGCTTTTAATTCATACTGTATTGTAAAATTAGCACGCTACAAAAAATAAAAGATATGCGTATCTCTATTATTTTAATTCATTTTATTAATGCTAAGGGGTGTTAAATTTGAATAAATATGATGTTGTTGTTATAGGATCAGGACCTGGTGGATTTACAGCAGCTGTAAGAGCAGCTCAAATAGGTGCTAAGGTTGCAATAATAGAGAAATCTTTTATTGGTGGTACTTGTTTAAATTGTGGATGCATTCCAACGAAATTTTTATGGAAAGCTCTAAAAATAAAACAGGAAATACAAAGATCTTATGAATATGGGTTTAGTGCAATTTTAGACCCTGTTATTTTTGAGAATATAATTAATAAAAAGAATAAAAATATTTCTATTATTAGAAAAGGTATGGAATCTATATTATCTTCATATAATATAGTTTTTTTTTATGGGGTTGCCTCGTTCAAAGATAAAAACACGTTGTTAATTCTAAATAGTGAAAATGGTAAAACAGAGATATATGCAGATAAAATTATTATTGCTTCAGGAACAGAACCTTCAACAGTAGGGAATTTTGTATTCGATGGTGTTAGAGTAATTAATTCAACTGATGCTTTAAATCTTAAAAAAATACCTAAAAATATGCTTATAGTAGGTGGTGGTGCAATAGGTATTGAAATGGCTACAATATTTTCGGGATTTGGTTGCCAAATAACTTTAGTTGAACGTGCAAATTCTCTACTATCGAGTGAAGATCATGAAGTGTCAGAAGAAATAAGTAAAAATTTATCGAGACATGGTGTTAAAATAATTACTTCATGTACAAATGCTATTTATGATATAGATAGGTACGAAAAAATATTAGTAGTTACAGGTAGATCCCCAAGTAGTATTTTCTTAAATTTAGAAAACGCTGGAATTAACACAGTAAGAGGCAATGGATTTATCGAAACAAATGAGTTTTGTCAGACAAAGATAAATAATATATACTCTGTTGGCGATATAGCAGGTAAAAATTTGCTTGCTTATACTGCTCAAAATGAAGGTGTTGCGGCTGCTGAAAATGCCATTAATGGAAATAATATTTCAGTTAATAACTGTGCCGTTCCTCAAGTAGTTTTTTCAATGCCACCGAGTGCTTCAGTAAAAATATTGAATTTTATAGAAAGTAAAAATATAATATTCGGAAAATTTCCGTTTACAGCAAACGGAAGAGCACTTATTGAAAATGAGCGTATGGGTTTTGTTAAATGTGCTGTTGATGTGTTGACTAGAAAACCTTTAGCATTTTGGATTGTTGGGGCTCATTCAGATGAAGTTGTAAATGCTGCTGCACAAATACTCAAAAGCGGTATGAAATGTTTATCTAGAGAAACAATATTTCATCCATCATTTAGTGAAAGTTTGTTAAATGCTTATGAAGATGCTTTTGGTAAATGTACTGAAGCTGTAAAAAAGAATAAAGCTAAAAAAATTTAAAAAGAGGTAAAAATGAAAAGAACTAGTCTATACTATATACATAAAAAAAATGGTGCAAAATTTACAGAATTTAGTGGATGGGAAATGCCTGTACAATATACTTCAGTAATTAGTGAACATATTGCTGTGAGAAAATTTGTTGGTATGTTTGATACATCTCATATGGGAACTTTCATAGTTACAGGATTTGATGCCGAAAAATTTTTAGATTATGTTACGCTTGGTAATATATCTGGAATGCCAGATAAAAAAGCAAGATATTCTATGTTTTTAAATGAAAATGGTGGAGTTAAAGATGATATTATCGTTTACAAATTTGATGTAGGATATTATATGATTGTTGTAAATTCGGGAAACTTGAGCAAAGATTTTGATTGGTTAAATAAAAATATATGTGGAAACGTAAAAGTAGAAGATATAAGTCATGATATTTGTCTTATTGCTGTGCAAGGACCTGAAGCTGTTAATATATTACAGAGCATTTCTAAAACTAATATTAGTTCTATGAAGTATTTTACAATATCAGAACTACAGCTTAATAACATAAATACGTATTTCTGTAGAATTGCAAGAACTGGATATACTGGAGAAGATGGATTTGAGATTTTCATTTCTAAAGAAAATGTAATTGAACTTTGGGATACACTTGCAAACCTTTCAGTAAAAATGTGCGGGCTTGGTTGTAGAGATACATTAAGACTTGAGGCTTGTATGCCTTTACATGGGCATGAAATTAATGAAGAAATTAATCCAATAGATGTTGGATTTCAAAAAATGATAAACTGGGATAAAAATTTTATAGGTAAGAATAAATTATTGTGTTTTAAAGATAAACCTTCTAAAAAATTGATAGCTTTTGAATGTCTGTCAGGTATTGCTAGAAATATGAGTAGCGTTTTTTTAGATAATACTAAAGTTGGATATGTAACTAGCGGATCATTTTCACCTACTTTTAAAAAAGCAATAGGAATGGCATTAGTTAATTCAAAAATAACTATCAATAACTTAGAAGTCGAAATTTATAACAGCAAAAGGAGAATTAAAGTAGTTAATAGACCGTTTTATAAAAGATAGAAATAAAAATAAAAAATATTGTGATTTAATAAAAATGTAACCGAATGTTAATTAAGTCTTAGGAGAAGATTAAATGAAACAATCTGGCGAAAAAAATTTGCAAAGGAATTTAAGTGAAAGACATGTTCAAT
>JAITDW010000001.1 GCA_031282355.1 Candidatus Endomicrobiellum neotermitis
ATTGAACATGTCTTTCACTTAAATTCCTTTGCAAATTTTTTTCGCCAGATTGTTTCATTTAATCTTCTCCTAAGACTTAATTAACATTCGGTTACATTTTTATTAAATCACAATATTTTATAATGACGCAACAAACTTATCTATTATCCAAGACGTATCATTAGGTCCACTAGATGCTTCAGGATGAAATTGTACTGAAATAAATGGCTTTGTTTTATGTCTGAGCCCTTCAACTGAGTTATCATTTGCGTTTTCAAACCATAATTCCCAATCAGGCTGTATTGAATCTTTTTCAACAGCGTATCTATGATTTTGACTTGACATATAAGCGTTTCTTTCAGGAAGTGAAAAAATGGGTTGATTATGGCTTCTATGTCCATGACTAAGCCTTTTTGTTTTTGCTCCAGAAGCTAATGATAAAAGTTGATGTCCTAAACATATTCCTAAAATAGGTTTATTTGAACTTAAGATATATTTTTTTATATTTTTAACTAAGTCACCAGTATTTTTTGGATCACCAGGTCCATTGCTTATAAGCCAACCATCACATTTTATTTCAGAGAAATCGATATTCCAAGGTAAAAGCTCGATTTTACAATTTCTTTCAACAAGCATCCTTATAATGTTCCACTTTATACCACAATCTATAATTGCAATTTTTTTGGAACCACTTCCAATCACTAATTTCTTTTTTGTTGACACAGATGGCATTAAATTGTATCTTGATGGATCTATGTACTCATCATTTTTAAAACTTTTTAAAAATTCAAATTTATTTTTATTTTGTGGCTTTGCTTTTTCAGAGTAAATTCGCCCCCAAAGATTTCCACTTTCTCTTATCATTTGCACTAAATATCTAGTATCAATACCTGAAATACCTGGTACATCTTGACTTATCATCCATTCTTCAATGGAAATGCCACCGTCATGGTGATGACAGCCATTGTAAATACTTGAAACAATAATTCCTTGAGTTTTGATTGATGAACTTTCATGCCCTGCAGATACTAATAAATTGTCATTTTTGAGTGGTATTCCATAGTTTCCAATCGAACAAAAACTAAACACAAGTATTTGCCCTAGATATGAAGGATCAGTCATAGCCTCACTGTATCCAAGCATTCCAGTATTGAAAACCATCTCACCACTTGTACTTATATCAGCACCAATAGCATCACCTTCAAAATTTATTCCATTCGATAATTCAAGGTAAGCTTTTTTTTTACATTTCACACTAGTAACATTTACATTATTATTCATTTCATGTAATCTCTCTTTATGTTTTCCTTAATGCCAGCAAAACAGCTTGCGCACGCATGTGTACACCATCATGTAGATTAAAAATTCGTACTGCATAAAAATTTTACAAAATAACAGAATTATTAACAAATATAAAAGGAAAACACTAGAGGATGATGTATCAAAAAAAATACTGGGTGGTTGACGGGCCTCGAACCCGCAAATCTTCGGCTTCACAAACCGACGCTCTAACCAATTGAGCTACAACCACCAGAAAACACGTCCCCGGCGTGAGTTGAACACGCAGTCTACTGCTTAGAAGGCAGTTGCTCTATCCAATTGAGCTACGGAGACAAGCTATAGAGGAATCTATTGTATTAAAAAAGAATCCATTATGCAATTTTAAGACATAAAATTGATTTTTCAGTAGTAATTTGTTAGAACTTTTAATTATGTATTTTATAAATCTTACAATTTGTTACAATGCATGAATCCCAGATAATATTAAAGGGGCGAATGGCGGAACTGGCAGACGCACAGGACTTAAAATCCTGAAACTTGCAAAAGTTGTGAGGGTTCGATTCCCTCTTCGCCCATTTCTAGGTATAAAGCATATCTTTAAATAATATGAAGTAATTGATTTTTATGTTCTAATTTGTTAGAACCTTTGGTTAAGATATTTCTTTATGCGCTGCTAGCTCAATTGGTAGAGCAAACGACTCTTAATCGTTAGGTTATAGGTTCAATTCCTGTGCAGCGCAATTTTGAGTCTAAAAAAAGCAATATAGATGAGACATATATAGATCTAAAGAGTTTTACACAAAAGCGGGTGTGGCGAAAGTGGTATACGCGTATGGCTTAGGACCATATGCTGAAAAGCATAGGGGTTCGACTCCCTTCACCCGCAACCGTATTAGGTACTAAAATCGCTAATCGCTAAGATGTAATTTTGTATCTTATTTTTAGGCAAAATAATGAATGTCATGTTGATGTATGGAGAAAAAAGGGGGGGCAATGTCGTATTTAATGCCTACAGTAATAGAAAGATGGTCTCATGGAGCTGCTGTAACATATGACTTATATTCGAGACTTTTAAAAGATAGAATTATTTTTGTTGGTGGTCATGACGGAGTCGTTACTACTGAATCCTCAAATATTTTAATAGCTCAGCTGTTGTACTTAGATTCAGAAGATCAAGAGAAAGACATAAGCTTATATATTAATTCCCCTGGTGGAATAGTAACTGCTGGCTTTGCAGTTTATGATACCATGCAATTTATAAAGAGTCCAGTAACCACTATTTGTGTTGGTATGGCAATGTCTTTTGGAGCTGTTTTACTTGCTGCCGGTACAAAAGGTAAAAGGTATGCTTTGAAGAATTCTCGTATCATGATGCATCAACCTTTAATTTATAAAAGTGATTTATCAGGTACTGTTTCTGACATTGATATAGAGACAAAAGAGCTTTTATATACAAAACAACGACTTTCTGAAATAATTGCTGAGCATACTGGAAAAACAAGCGATCAAATATTAAAAGATACTGATAGAAATTATTATATGTCTGCACGTGAAGCAAAGGATTATGGGTTAATTGATGAAGTAATAGTTAGTTTGAAGTAAATTTATTAAAATATTTGTTTTAATTTTTACTCGAAGGTATTTGATGGAAAATAATTATAACGAGCAGCATTGTGCGTTTTGTAACAGAGTTTATTGTGATAAATTAGTAGGAGGTAATGGTGTCTATATTTGCAGAGAGTGTGCTAGTGCATCATTGGAGCTATTCAACAGTTTTAATAAAAAAGAATCAAAAGAAATTACGTTTAATTTACTAAAGCCAAGTGAGATAAAGAAAAATCTTGATGCTTATGTTGTGGGACAAGAACATGCAAAAAAATCGCTAGCAGTTGCTGTTTATAACCACTATAAAAGATTAAAGATGGAGAGTAACGGTGTTAGATTTCAAAAATCAAATGTTTTATTAATAGGACCAACTGGAACTGGTAAAACATTGTTAGCGCAAACTTTAGCAAAAATACTTGATGTTCCATTCGCTATTTCTGATGCCACTGTGTTAACAGAAGCAGGATATGTTGGTGAAGATGTTGAAAATATACTTTTAAAATTGATACAGAATGCGGATTTTGATATTGCAAAAGCTGAGAAAGGAATAATTTATATTGATGAAATAGATAAAATAGCAAAAAAATCAGATTCATTATCTATAACAAGAGATGTTTCAGGTGAAGGTGTTCAGCAAGCTTTACTGAAAATTTTAGAAGGTACAATTGCAAACGTCCCACAGCAATGTGGTCGAAAACATCCTCAGCAAGAATATTTTAGAATAGATACAACAAATATTCTTTTCATATGTGGAGGGACTTTTGGTGACCTTGAAAAGATAGTTGAAAAACGTTTATCAAAAAAACCTTTGGGATTTATAAAAAATTATAAAACATACGCTGTGAAAAATAAGTGTAATGTTAGCTATGAAATTGAAAGTGATGATTTAATTAAATTTGGTTTTATTCCAGAGTTTATAGGGAGAATCCCTATAATTTCAAGTTTATGTTGTTTGTCAGTTCTAGATTTAGTTCATATCTTGACAGAACCTAAAAATGCTTTGGTAAAGCAGTATCAAAAGATGTTTGAATTTGAAAATATTAATTTAGAGTTTGAAAACGGTGCTCTAGAGGCAATAGCAAATGAATCTTTGAAAAGATACTCTGGAGCAAGAGGGTTGAGAGCGATTATAGAAAATTTATTACTCGAAACAATGTTTGATGTTCCTGACAATCCGTTGATTACAAAAGTTATAGTCACTACTGAAACCGTAATAAAAATGGGAAAGCCTAAATTTATATATGGTACTACGAAGGAGATTTCATGAGTGAATTAGATAGATTAAATAATGAAAAAAATGAATTGCAAAAAATCCCAGATGAGCTTCCACTTCTTCCTGTAAGAGACATTATTCTATACCCAGCTATGGTATTACCACTTGCTATAGGTAGAGAAAAATCTATAAAAGCTCTAGAAGAAGCTATGGCTATGAATAGACTTATTTTCATTGTTGCACAAAAGAATGTTCAAATTGAAGATCCAACACCTAATGATGTTTATAATATAGGTACTGTATGTGAAGCATTACAATTATTAAAGATGCCAGATGGTACTCTGAAAGCTCTTGTTGAAGGGATAAGCAGAGCTCAATGGACTGATTTTAAATTAAATGACAAAGGCTATATCGAAGTAGGAATAAAACTTTTTGATGAAAAAATCGAAAAAACTTCTGAATCTGAAGCTATTATGAGGAGAGCTATTGCTCTTTTTGAGCAATATACAAAATTAAATTCAAGAATGCCTATGGAGATTTCTATATCTGTAGGCAATATTATAGATCCGTCGAGACTTGCAGACACAATAGCATCGCATTTAACAATAAAAAATAGTGATAAACAAATGATTCTTGAACTTGTAAATCCTATCGAACGCTTAGATAAGATAATACAAATACTCAATTCTGAAATAGAGATACTAAATATTGAAAGACGCATACAAAGCAGAGTAAGAAATCAGATAGAAAAAACGCAAAAAGAATATTATCTCACAGAACAGATGAAAGCTATTCAAAAAGAATTAAAACAAAAAGATGAAGCACAGAAAGATGTTGATGAATTAAAAGATAAAATAAAAAGAATGAAAATGCCACAAGCTGTAAGGGAAGCTGCTGATAAAGAAGTTTTAAGACTTGAAAAAATGATGCCAATGTCACCTGAAGCTGCTATTATAAGAACATACCTTGAGTGGATTTTAGATTTGCCGTGGGAAAAATCTACACAAGATAATTTAGATTTAAAAAGAGCTAAAGAAATTTTAGATTTAGATCACTATGGACTTGAAAAAGTTAAAGACAGAGTTTTGGAATACCTTGCAGTTTTATCAAGAGTAAAAAAAATAAAAGGCCCTATTTTATGTTTTGTTGGACCTCCTGGAGTAGGTAAAACATCAATTGCAAAATCTATTGCAAGAAGTCTTGGGAGGAATTTTGTAAGAATTTCTATGGGTGGTGTAAGAGATGAGGCTGAAATAAGAGGTCACAGACGTACATATATAGGTTCTTTACCTGGGAAAATTATACAGTCAATGAAGAAAGCAGGGTCGAATAATCCTGTGTTTATTTTAGATGAAATAGATAAAATAGGTTCTGATTGGAGAGGTGATCCATCTGCAGCATTGCTTGAGGTTTTAGATCCTGAACAGAATTATGCTTTTAGTGATCATTATCTTGATTTAGATTTTGATTTGTCAAATGTTATATTTATAACTACTGCAAATACATTGAACAATATTCCAAGTACACTTATTGATAGGTTAGAGGTAATAAGGTTTTCTAGCTATACTGATAATGAAAAATTGCATATAGCTGAAAAATTTCTTATTTCAAGGCAATTAGTGGAACATGGATTAAAATCTGAAGAACTTATTCTCACAGGTAACGCTCTAGAAGTTATAATTAAGAATTATACTCATGAAGCAGGAGTTCGTAACTTGACAAGAGAAATTGCTAATCTTTGCAGAAAAGTTACGAAAGAACTTGAATTTAATAAAGAATTGAAATCAATTAAAATTTCTCCTGAAAATTTGAATAAATATTTAGGAATAGCTCATTATGAAAGAGAAAATATAGCAGAAAATGATATTGGAGTTGTAACTGGATTAGCGTGGACTGAGGTTGGTGGTGAAACACTTACTATAGAAGTAAACAAAATGAAAGGGAAGGGTTCTTTGGTTCTTACCGGTAAGCTTGGTGATGTTATGAAAGAGTCTGCTCAGGCTGCACTAACATATGTTCGCTCATCATCGCGAAAACTTTTAATAAATGAAAATATATTTTCAAATACAGATTTTCATATACATATACCTGAAGGGGCTGTACCAAAAGATGGTCCAAGTGCTGGAATTGTTTTAGCAACAGCACTTGCTTCGGTTTGTATGAATAAACCTGTGAAAAAAAAGATTGCAATGACTGGTGAAGTTACATTAAGAGGAAGAGTTCTTGGAATTGGAGGTCTTAAAGAGAAAGTTTTGGCTGCATACAGAGAAGGGATAGTTGACATAATTTATCCTGAAAGTAATAAGAAAGATTTAGTTGATATACCAATAGATTTAAGAAATAAATTGCATATGACGCCTGTTTCTCATATGGATGATGTGATTTTTTTAGCTATAGAACAGTTGTCTATTCGCAAAAAAAAACAAAGAAATAAAAAAAAGAGAATATTGTTGTAAGTAAATCTCTTAAATTAGAACTAAAAAGTATAACAATTTTTCTGTAATTGTTGCTGCCATCGTCTAGGGGTTTAGGACATCGCCCTCTCAAGGCGGAAATCACGGGTTCGAATCCCGTTGGCAGCATTATTGTAAAGTTGTTTTATAATTTTTAATATAGTATTTATACAAAACAAGACAAAATGCGCCCATAGCTTAACTGGATAGAGCATTTGACTACGAATCAAAAGGTTAGGGGTTCAACTCCTCTTGGGCGCGTTTATTACAAAAATTAAATTATTTTTATAATACTGGAGTTTTGAATTTTATTGTTTTATATTGTTTTATTTTATATGAATACCTATAAACAAGGAAAGGACCTCAAGAACTGATAACCATGAGGTCCTTCTTCTAAAAAAATACCTAAAACTTCGTAACGTGATTAAATTTTCTTTATGTTTGCTGCTTTAGGTCCCTTATCTGAGTTTACAACTTCAAACTCAACACTGTCACCTTCAGCTAACGACTTAAAACCATCAGACTGAATAGCCGAATAATGTGCAAATACGTCACCAGATCCATCATCATTTGAAATGAATCCATACCCTTTTTGATCATTGAACCACTTTACCTTACCCTGTGCCATTGCTTACAACTCCTTGTTTTATATCCGCTTGCTTGTTACAAAAAACACAACGGACAACTAAATTTCGATCATATCAATGATTGATGTGATCACATACCATAACAGCGCTACTATATTAAATTAATTATATATTTGTCAATAGTTCTTAAAGATAAAAAATTAAGGGAATAATCTAATAAAGCTTAAATTTGTATAATATATAAAGTTGATATTTTGCGGGTGTAGTTTAGTGGTAGAATACTAGCTTCCCAAGCTAATGATGTGGGTTCGATTCCCATCGCCCGCTTTTTGTTGAGCTGATTTTTTAAATTATCGAAGATTTTGTAATTTCAACTTCAAAGATATTGTCTTGTTCATTGTTATAATCAAGTTTTGTAGTTATATAATTATCAGTAAGAGCTTTATCTTTACCTATTTTTACAGCACTTCTTTTCTGTCCCAAATTTTTGTTTATAAAATTTATTTTTTTTTTACAATTTATTTCTAATAAATATTTTGACCTGTTTTTAACTTCATCATATGATATTATATTCTTTAATGCTGAAGCTTTTGTGATATATCTATTAGAGTATTTGAATACATGAATTCGCGCGAATGGAATTTTGTTTACAAAATTACATGTTTCTTCATAATCTTTTTTTGTTTCACCTGGAAATCCAACAATAATATCAGTTGTGAGTGCTATGTCTGGTAGAGATTTTATTATCATATTTGTTTTTTCTTCAAAATCTTTCACTAAATATTGTCTATTCATTTTTTTTAAAATTTCATTACTTCCAGATTGTAACGGTATATGCAAATGGCGACATATTTTCTCTGGATTTTCTTGCATGAGTTTTATAAGTTTATAATTAACTTCATTTAGTTCTATTGATGAGATACGTATTCTAAATTTTAATGGGATTTTCATTATTTTTTCAATCAGATTTGATATACTACTACTATATTTCCCTATATTTATTCCGGTTAATACTATTTCGCAATACTTATTTTGCACAAGATTTTTAATTTCTGATAGAATTTCACACTCAGGCTTACTCCAAAGAGTATTTCTAACATATGGAACTATGCAATATGTACAAAAACTATCACATCCATCCTGTATTTTTAAAAATGCTCTTGAATGTCCATCTAACCCAGAGACTACTTGTTTTTTTTGTTCTTTAAAAAGTTTTTTTTTATCTGTTACTATTTCAATATGTTGTAATAAATTTTTCATATTAATGTTTTTATTTTTTACGATACACCCCGTAAGTAATATCTTTGGTTTATTTTTCAAATTTATGATTTTTTTAAGAAAATATTTACATTCTTTATCTGCTTTTTCTGTTACGGTACAGGAATTAACAACAATAATGTCAGCTTCTTTAAGAGTTTTTGCACGTTTGAAATTATCATGTTGGAATTTTTCTGAAATAAGCTGAGACTCATATTGATTTACTTTGCAGCCAAAAGTATGTATATAATAATATTTTTTCATAATTCATTTATTTCAATACATTTTTAAACTTAAAATTAAAACACTCGCAGCTATTGCAGCAGTTTCTGTTCTCAAAATATTTTTTCCAAGAGTAACAGTTGTAATTCCTAAAGATTTTGCAAATTCAATTTCTTTATTTTCAAAACCACCTTCTGGACCTATAAAAATATTTACTTTACTATAAATAGATTTAAAAATAGTTCTGTTTAAAATATTTGTATCTTCTTTTTCCCAAGGTAAAACATTTACACAATATTCTTCATTAGCAGCTTTTTTACAAGCAACTTCAAAATTGATTGTTTCAGTAATTTTCATAATATCATTTCTTAAACATTGTGAACTTGCAGCAATAGATATTTTCTTATATCGTTCAAACTTATTTTTTGATAGATCGTTTTTCGTACTTCTTTTTGTCCTGATAGGTATAATTTCAGAAATGCCTATCTCCGCACATTTTTCTACAAGCCATTCGAATCTTTTATTTTTCGGTATTGATACATAAAGTTTTATAGAAAAATTTGACATCAAATATGAAGAAGATAAAATTTCCCCTGATATTATATTTTTATTGATATTTGTAATTTTAGCTTTATATGAATTACCAATACCATTAAAAATCATTATTTCTTTACCAACTTTAAATCGACGTACGTTAAAAATATAATGATAACTTTGATTGTTATTAATTGTAAAATTACGTTTTGTAATATCTTTTGGGTTTACATAAAAATGTGACATATATTTTACCTCAAAATATTCTTATAGTTTTATTCTTTTTTTACTAAATTACATTATAATACTTTAAGGATTATACATATTTTTTATAAATAGCTGTTAAAATATAGTTATGAATGTTCAAAATTCAAGGATTAATTTGATAAAATATTAAGAAGAATTACATATGATTAGGTGCTTGTGTTGTAACATTTTAGAATATATTGATTATAAAAAAATGTTGAATGCTAAAAAATAGGTATTTAAGATGAAAAATGTATTTTTTACATCAGTAGAAAGTGCTATCAAAGATATTGAATTAGGTAAAATGATTATAATTGCTAATAATTCTGATATAAAGAATGAGGGTAATTTAGTTTGTGCTGCAGAAAGAATTTCTCATCGAATTATAAATTTTATGGTAAAACACGCAAGGGGACTCATTTGCGTTCCTATGAAACATGAACGACTTAAAGAACTCAAGATAGATAACATGGTTGAAAGTTCTATAGAAAAAGAAAAATGTTCTTTCACAATATCTGTTGATTATAAACTTGAAACTACAACAGGAATTTCAGCGTATGATAAAGTTGTAACAACTATTAAGAAACTTATTGATAAAACAACAAAATCGGAAGATTTTATAAAACCAGGGTATGTATTTCCATTAAAGTATAATGAAGGAGGTGTTTTAGTAAAAAGTGGGTATGCAGAAGCAATTATTGATTTAGTGAATCTTGCTGGACTTTATCCAGCTGGAGTTGTATGTAAAATAATGAATGATTGTGGTACAGTAACACGAATGATTAATTTAATAAAATTTGCTGAAAAATATAAACTCAAAATTATAACAATAGATGAAATTATAAAATATAGACGTACAACAGAAAAACTTGTGATAGAAGTTGTTAATGTAGATTTACCTACAAAATATGGTGATTTTAGACTTATATGTTTTGAAAACGTTATAACTAAGGATTTTCATTTAGCAGTTGTTAAGGGTAATGTTAAAAATAAGCAAAATGTTTTAGTAAGAGTTCATTCTTCATGTGAAACTGGTGATATTTTCCATTCGTTGAGGTGTGACTGTGGTGAACAACTTAAAATAGCGTTAACTATTATTGGACAAATTAAACAAGGTGTAATTCTGTACATGCATCAAGAAGGTAGAGGAATAGGTCTTATTAATAAATTAAAGGCTTATAGTTTACAAGAAAAAGGTATGGATACTGTTGAGGCTAATATAGCACTTGGATTTGCGCCAGATTTAAGAGATTATTGGATAGCTAGTCAGATACTGCATGAACTTGGCGTAAAAAGTGTTAATGTTATGACGAATAATCCGCAAAAAATAATGAGCCTTAAAGAATATGGCTTAAAAATAACAAAAAGGATTCCTTTGGAGATTACTCCTACGAGTGCTAATATAAAATATCTGAAAACGAAAATGATAAAGATGGGACATATATTAGAAATAGTATAAGCAGAAGTTAGCGGCGGTAGGACTTGAACCTACGACCAAAGGCTTATGAATCCTTTGCTCTACCACTGAGCTACGCCGCCCATACAAATAATTTCGGAGGAGGAGAGATTCGAACTCTCGGTACGGGTAAATCCCGTACACCGGTTTAGCAAACCAGCGCACTAGACCAACTATGCGACCCCTCCATTTCTTTAGAATGTAATATGGAAGTCAAAATTGTATCAAAATAACATTATTTTTTACAACTATTAGTACATATAGCTAAATATTTTTTGATTTTTGATTATTATTTTTATAATATAAAAATGGTGAATAAGATTGTTTTTTTTCATATGAATCAGTTAGGAGATTTACTGTTTTCAATTCCTGTTTTGAAAGCTGCAAAGCAGGAATTGAAAACCAAAATATATTCTGTTGTTAGACAAGATTTATCTCCACTCTTAATATCTTCAAATCTTACTGATAAAATAGTCCCTAAAGATAAAAAATTAATAAACAATTTGCGCAAAGAAACATTAAGTATGGCAATTTTTTTTTCTGAATCACCAAGATCACTGATCACCGCATACTTATTAAAAATAAAGGAAAGAATTGGTTTTGAAACTTCATCTTTAAATTTTTTGCTTACAAAAAAAATACGAAGAATAGGAGTTCCATCGTTATTTAATAATAGAGAGCTTGGTATTGGAATGGGGTTAAAAACAGTACATGCAGATTATACAAATATATTAAAAATACCACTAAAAAATTTAAATTATGTTAAACAGTGGTTTACAAAAAATAGATTCAATATTTCTAAAACAATAGTAATTTCAATTGGTGCAAGCAAAAAAAGACAGAGTAAATGTTTAGAAAAAAACAAGTGGATCAAAGTAATAGATATATTATCAGAAAAAGGATTTAACTGTATTCTTACAGGTGCAGAATGGGAAAAAAAAATCTTAAAAAAAATATCTGTGAAATGTAAAATAAAACCTAAATTATTTCACGCTAAAAATGGTATTTTAGACAATGCAGCTTTACTAAAAATTTCACCATTGTTTGTAGGTATAGATTCAGGAGCTTTACACTTAGCTGCTGCTGTAGGAACAAAATGTGTAGCTATATTTTGCTGTACAGATCCGTTACAGATAGGTCCTATGCCTTTAGAAAAGCATGTAATAATAAAGAAAAATAATATGAGTGAGATTACAATAGAAGATATTGTTTCAAAGGTAAAAAATAGCTGGAGGATTAAAAAATGCCACGCATAGATGTTTCAGAGCTTCAAGTTGAAAGGCAAAAATTTAAACCTATTTTACCAAAAATATTGAAGAATGGAGCTGAATATATTAAAGTAGTTAAATGTAAATTTATTGAACCTATAAGTAATCAAAGTCAATATGAAATACAAAGAATTTTTAAGAATACTTATGGATTTCCAGAAATTGTGTTTAGAAAAGGTATAAATATCGCTATTAAAAGAAAGACTGTAAAAGTTGCTGTAGTTTTTTCTGGAGGTCAAGCACCAGGTGGACACAATGTTATATGTGGGCTTTTTGATGGGTTAAAAAAAGTAAATAAAAAAAATATTTTGATAGGGTATATCGGTGGTCTATCTGGAATTTTAAAAAATGAGTTTAAGGTAATTTCTGAGAGGACCCTTAGAAATTACAGAAATACTGGAGGTTTTGATTTTATAACATCTGGAAGAACAAAAATTGAAACATCTGAACAATTTAATTTGATTAAAGAAGAATTTTTACGTAATAAAGTTGACGCATTAGTGATTGTTGGCGGTGATGATTCTAATACAAACGCAGCGGTAATCGCAGAGTACTTCGCAAAAGAAGACTTAAATAAGTATGTTGTTGGTGTTCCAAAAACTATTGATGGTGATTTGAAAAACAAGTATATAGAAACTTCATTTGGTTTTGATACTGCTACAAAAATATATGCCGAACTTGTAGGAAATATTTGTAAAGATGTAAATTCTTCACGAAAGTATTGGCATTTTATACGTCTTATGGGTCGAAGTGCTTCACATGTTGTGTTAGAAGTTGCTTTCAAAACACATCCTAATATTGTTTTAATAGGTGAAGAAATCCTATCAAAAAATATGACACTTAGCAAAGTTATAAAAACTGTAACAGATATTATAGTTAAACGTTCACAGTTAGGTAAAAATTTTGGCGTTGTATTGATACCAGAAGGTATTATAGAATTTATACCTGAGATGAGAGAACTTCTTGTAAATATAAATAACGTTATAGGTAATAATACTAAAATTATCTCAGAAATTTATTCCATAGATCAAAAGATAGAATTTATATGTAGTAAAATTTCAAGTAAACTTTCTAATTTGATGAATTCGCTTCCATTTGATATAGCTTCACAGCTTATATCAGATAGGGATCCTCATGGGAATATACGCTTATCATTAATTGAAACAGAAAAATTCTTAATAAACATGGTCCATGCAAAACTTTTAAAACTTAGAAAAAAAGGTAAATATCAGTATAAATTTTCACCAATTTCACATTTTTTTGGATATGAAGGTCGTTGCGGCATTCCATCAAACTTTGATGCAAACTATGCATATGCTTTAGGTTATAATGCAGCTATACTTGTTCTTAATGGACTAACAGGATATCTATCTAATATAAAAAATCTTACAAAATTTCCAAAACAATGGGAATGTTGTGCTGTTCCACTTACAACGATGATGGCTATTGAAAAAAGAATTTCTAAAAATAAACCTGTTATACAAAAATCTATGGTAGATCTCCAAGGGAAACCGTTTATAAATTTTATTAAAGAGAGAGATAAATGGATTTTAAATGAAGACTATATTTCTCCTGGACCTATACAATATTTTGGACCATCAAATATTACAAATATGACAACAAAAACACTTCAATATGAAAAAAAACTATAAAAAGTTTAATACTTCTTCATAAATTTATAACTTATGTTTTTATTGACTTTTTAAGTTCTTTAACTTTATTAACTTCTTCCCATGTAAAATTTTTATCTGTTCTTCCAAAATGTCCGTACGCAGCAGTTTTCGTAAAAATAGGTCTACGAAGTTTTAAGTAATCTGTTATTTCTTTAGGCGTAAGTGGAAATACTTTTTTTACCACAGACTCCAATATTTCAGGAGAAATTTTACTTGAATCATGTGTATCAATTGTTATTGAAATTGGATTTGAAATACCGATTGCATATGCTAATCGTACTGTACATTCATCTACAAGATTTGCTGCAACTATATTTTTTGCTATGTGTCTAGCCATGTAGCATGCACTTCTATCTACTTTTGTAGAATCCTTACCTGAAAATGCACCTCCACCATGTGCTACTATTCCTCCATATGTATCTACTATTATTTTTCTACCTGTAAGACCTGTGTCAGCAGCTGGTCCTCCAATTAAAAATTTTCCGGCTGGGTTTATGTGTATATTTGTGGTTTTATCAATTAGTTTGCCGAGGACAGGCTTAATAACACTATTAAAAATTTCTTCTTTTGATTTATTTGTTATATGATTTCCAGATTTATCTAAAATTTCTTTTGTGTGTTGTGTTGATAAAATAATAGTATTTACTTTTTTAGGTTTTGAGTTTTCGTATTCAACAGTTACTTGTGTTTTACCATCTGGACACAAATAAGGTAAAATTCCCATTTTTCTGACATTAGTAAGTCTTATGGCTAATTTATGTGCTAGAATTATTGGTAGTGGCATAAATTCTGGAGTTTCTCTACATGCAAAACCTATCATCATTCCTTGATCTCCAGCTCCACCATTGTCAACACCAATAGCAATATCTTGAGATTGTGTATTTATAACATCTACGATAGTGAGTGCATTGTAATCAAGTCCTAAAGATGGATCATTGTAACCTATCTTCTTTATAGCTTCTTTTATGATATTTTTTGTATTAATTTTTGCTACTGTAGTAATTTCTCCACCTACAACAAGTAAACCTTTAGAAATAAAGGTCTCACAAGCAACTCTAGCTTTTGTATCTTGCTTTAAAATTGCATCTAGAATACTATCTGAAATTATATCACACAATTTATCTGGGTGCCCTTCAGTAACAGATTCAGAAGTAAAAAAATATTTACGTTTATATGACATAAGAACCTCTCTTATATATCCTATGTATTATTTTCTCATCTAGTAATAATTCAATGTTATGAAATAGAATTGCTACTTAAATCATCTTTTTTAATGTTAATATTATGAACCTCATTTTTTTTTTGATGTTTTTTACTTTTATTATTTTCAATTTTTACAACTTCTCCGAAATTTTTATTTCTTATTTTTAATTCTATTTCTTCAGCAATAGCATAATTTTCAGATAAGTAAGTTTTTACATTATCTTTACCGTGCCCTATTTTTTCACCATTGTAACTAAAAAATGATCCTGTTTTTTCAATTATTTCATTATTTACACCCATATCTATTAAGAACCCTAATTTATCAATACCCTGGCCAAATATTATTTCAAACTCAGCTTGTTTAAATGGTGCAGCAACCTTGTTTTTTACAACTTTTACTCTTACCTTATTACCTAGGATATTATCACCTCTTTTGACTGATTCAATCCTCCTTATATCAAGTCTTACTGAAGAATAAAATTTAAGAGCAAGTCCTCCAGGTGTTGTTTCTGGATTTCCCCACATTACACCTATTTTTTGTCTTAATTGATTTATGAACACTATTGAAGTTCTTGATCTAGAAATATTAGAAGTAAATTTTCTAAGTGCTTGACTCATAAGTCTTGCTTGAAGTCCTACAAAAGAGTCACCTATTTCTCCTTCTATTTCAGCTCTAGGAACAAGTGCTGCTACTGAATCTATAACTATAATATCAATAGCTCCAGAATGTACAAGTTTGTCAGCAATTTCAAGTCCTTGCTCACCAGAATCTGGTTGTGATATCAAAAGGTTATCTATGTCAACTCCAAGTTTTTTAGCATAATCTGGGTCCATTGCGTGCTCAGCGTCAATATATGCTGCAATACCATTAAGTTTTTGTGCTTCGGCAATAATGCATAAAGCGAGAGTTGTTTTTCCTGATGATTCAGGACCATAAATTTCAATTATTCTTCCACGTGGAATTCCACCTATACCTATAGCTATATCTAAAGGAAGAGCTCCCGTTGGTATTGAGTCAATTTTTTCTTTCAAGTATTTTTCTCCAAGACGCATAATTGATTCTTTTCCAAAATCTTTTTCAATTTGTGAAATAGCTGAATCTAAAGCTTTGAGCTTTTCATCTTTTGACATAAAAATCCTCCAAAATTTACATATTTTTTACAATATTTAAAATCATATAATCTAATTAATTTTCTTTTTATGTCATTATGTTTTTATTATACAAAAGACTTAGTATTCTAGCATTTTGATATTATATGAACAATTACTACTTCACGTATAAATACTTAATTTTTACTAATTATTTTATGGTATCAAATGTATCAATATAAATAAAATTGTTGGCGTATAATTTTATTTAATTAATGGTATTAACGAAATTTAGTGAAAATTTGCATGTGTTTTATCAATATCAGTTTATTCTTTTATTAGATTAGAATCGTGATGATTATATCTAATAATATAGATTCTGTAATATTTCATAGATTTTTTTTGATTATATTTTTTCTTTTTTTACAAATATTTCACAATATATATAAATTTAAAAAATAATTTTTGCTATAATATTGGTTCATAAAATCAATATTAATGGAATTTAAATGGATAAGTATTTCTCTAAACAGACGTTTTTAGTAATGTTTATAGTTGCTATCTTAACAATCTTTGTTGTTAAGACTATATTTATTACGAAAAAAGCTGTTACATCACAGATGGCTTCTTCTGTTTCACCAGTTAAAAAAATGTGCAATAATTATTCTGCTGATATCTTATTAAATAATGTTGAAATAAGATCGAAATATTTAGCAGAAAAAACTAAAAACATTAATTTCTTTGTTTATTCTGTTAGGCGCAGTGATAATCTGTGGAAAATCGCTAAAAGATATGGTTATTCTGTTGATACATTGATAGGTAATAATCCACAACTTAAAACTTATCGAGTAAATGTATCCCAAAAAATTTTAGTTCCATCAATTGGTGGATCGCTTCATCCTATACAACGTGATGATACATGGTTGAAAATCGCTAAACGCTATGGTGCCGATGCTAAAACTCTTCGAAATACAAATCTTGGTGTTGTTAAACTTATTCCTGGAGAATATGTTTTCATCCCTGGGAAAAAACCTGACATTAATTTAATGAATAAAGCAATGCAGGAAAAATATGAACTCCGTTCTCTATTCGTTTATCCATTAATAAAAAAAGGTAGACTTTCAAGTAAATTTGGGCACAGAATCCATCCGATAACAGGAAAAATGAGCTTACATGCTGGAATAGATATCTCAGTACCTGTAGGGACTTGTGTAGCAGCTGCAGCAGGAGGTGAAGTTATAGTTGCTAGTTATAATATGGGACATTATGGGACAGCAGTGTTTATAGACCATAAAAATGGATATGTTACACATTATGGTCACCTTTCTTCTATCAGAGTAAAAGTTGGACAAAAAGTAAAAGCTAAACAATACATAGCAAAAAGTGGAGCAACTGGTAGAGTTACAGGGCCACATCTGCATTTTACAGTAAAAAAAAGAGGTAAAGCTCTCGATCCGTTAAAATTTTTATGGTAATTTTTATTAAATAAGTTTTGCTTTATTATTACACATTATGATAAAATGACGTTGTGTGTTATGTTTTTTTTAATAATTTGGCGCGTACCTATGACAAAAAAAAATCTATTATCAATTTATGATTTATCTGTGGAAGAAGTAAAATTACTGTTTAGTCAAGCATTTTACTTGAAAAGTAAATATAAGTATTTTGATATTTTAAAAGGTAAAACGTTAGGATTGATATTTGAAAAACCTTCTACAAGGACAATGGTATCTTTTGCAGTTGCAATGATACAACTCGGAGGAGTGCCTCTTTTACTTAATAATAAAAATTTACAGCGCAAAAGGGGAGAATCTATACATGACACTTCGATAGTATTATCGCGCTATTTAAATATTATTATGATGAGGGCTTTTAAACATTCAGATGTAGAAGAGTTCGCAAAATATTCTACAGTACCTGTTGTAAATGGTCTTACGGATTATGAACATCCGTGTCAAATTTTAGCTGATATCATGACTATTATGGAATTACATAGAATACAAGCAGTCGAGGCTTTGAGAGATATTAAAATTGTTTATATTGGAGATAGTAATAATATTTCAAACTCTCTTCTCGCAATATCTGCTATTTTAGATCTTAACTTTACGCTTATAGCTCCAGAAGAATATTTACCTGAAAAAAAAATATTAAGTAAAGCTTTTGAATATACATCATTAAGTAAAACTGAAATAAAAATTTCAAGTGATATAAATGCAACAGAGAATGCAGATGTGATATATACAGATGTTTGGACATCGATGGGATTTGAATCAGAAGCTAACAAAAGAAAAAAAAGTCTTAAATATTATCAGGTTAATGATGAGCTTCTAAAAAAAGTATCACCAAATTGCGTTGTACTTCACTGTCTTCCTGCAGTGAGAGGTGAAGAAATTACTTCAGAAGTTATGAGTAAACACGAAAATTCAATATTTACACAAGCTGAAAACAGACTTCACATACAAAAAGCTATACTGTTACATTTACTTAATATAAAGTACTAATTATTAATCAATAATTGTATCGTTGATTATAATTTTTGAATTTTTTAGAATGTTTAAGTACCACTCTTTTGCAATCAGATTCACCTTTTTGTTTATTAAAAATTCTCTCGTAATAGTTGGATCTTGTTTAACAGAATTTTCAAATTCATGATTCCATAATTTTATAGAAGATAAAACTATAAAACTAATTTTACTTGCAGCAATTTGTTTTTTTCTTATTGTTTCATATTCATTTGGTGTCATTTTTATGAAATTTAAAACTGCGCGATATTTATGTATATCAAAACCGTTTTTACCTTTAAACATTATTGAATTTTGTAAATCAGTTTTTAACTCTTCATCATCAACAACTATTTTATAACATTTTGATTGTTGATAAAAAATTTCCTCTTGTATTAAATCATAAATAATCTTCATCTTCACTCTATTTAAATCGTCTTTAGACAATTTTTTATTTGATGCTTTTTCATACATTTTAATGCAACTTATATATACCAAATCAAATATTTTCATTGGTATTTTTACATTATTTACTATTGCTAAAGTTTGAGGATCATTTTTATGATCTGAAAAATGAACTGCTAAATTTACAAAAATACTACTGACAAAAGCAATAATTATTAAAATAAAAATTATACGAACATGTTTTTTAAGAAAATTCATCACTATTTCTTTTATCCTTTAATCTATGTTTTTTAAATCAAAATCAATTACAACTTAGTATATACTAAAAAAAACGAAAAGATACAAAAATGCACCAGCGAATTTAAAAATTAATGATACTAAAATACTGCTTTTGACAGCCGTATTTTTTTTATATATCATGTAAAATCCATACATGTGCCGACGTAGCTCAGTTGGTAGAGCAGCGGTTTTGTAAACCGCAGGTCGTAGGTTCAAATCCTATCGTCGGCTATTTATTAAAAAAGAATGAAGAGTTTATCTATATCTAATTAAATGCAAAAAAATATATTTTCACTAAATAAAAAAGCTTGTTATAACTATGAGATCCTTGAGAAATTAGAGGTGGGTATTATTTTACATGGTTATGAGGTAAAATCTATAAGGCATTCTAGTGTAAGTCTTGTTGAAGGAGTTGTAAAATTTTATAATAGAGAAGCTTTTATTGAAAATATGTTTGTAGCTCTTTATAAGCATACATCATGTGTTTATAAATATAATCCTGTAAGAAAAAGAAAATTATTGATGCATAGGTCAGAAATAAATAAGATGTATACTAAAGCTAAAGTAAAAGGTCTTTCCGTTATTCCTTTGGAAATTTATAATGGAAGTAACAGTAAAGTTAAACTCCTTATAGGTCTTGTAAGAGGTAAAAAAATGTACGATAAAAGAGGAATTATTAAAAATAGAGATATTGCAAGAGAAACAGCGAGAGAATATTAATTCAATTAAAACTCAAAAATCACAAATAATTTCTGTGCAAGCTTCGGCTGGGTCTGGAAAGACATACAGTCTTGTGAAAAGGTATCTTTGTTTGTTGTTGGATCCAGATAATGATGCTAAAGTAGAGAATATAGTTGCTGTAACTTTTACTAATAAAGCAGCTGTAGAAATGAAGTATAGAGTTATAGATTATTTGAAAGCAGCAGCTTTATCATTAGAGATGGGTGATTTTTTTCAAGATTTAAAACTCACAAAAAATGAAATATCAAAAAAAAGTATTACTATTTTAAATACTATATTTGAATCTTATGATAATTTTAATATAAGTACCATAGACGGATTTAAAAATCATATTCTAAAATCATGTGCAATTAATGTTGACCTTTCTCCAAATTTTAATATAGAGCAGGATTATTCAGATAATCTTTTGTTCGCATTAGAAGTATTTTTAAAAAAAACTCAAGTTTTTAAAAAATTTAAAAAAATTATACTGAAATACCTATCTCAGTATTTGATCGAAGATTTAGGATGGGTTCCAAAAAATGACATCTATAATGAAATTGAGAGATTATTTAAAAAATTATCTAATACTGGGAAAATTATAAGCACGCATAAAAATACAAATTTTAAAAGTGAACTTTTCTCAAGATCTGAATTTATTGTTGATAAAGTTAAGAAACTTGCCGAAGTACTCCCAAAAATTAAAATTAATTTTCATCATAATAAAGCTGTTGAAAGAGTTTTAAAAAATGGAGTTAAGATATTTACTTCAATGAATATTCCATCTAGGTTTATGTATAAAAATATTGAATATAAAAAAGGAGTTGAATCCAGTGCTGAAGCTGATAAACTTTGGAATGAAATAAATCAAAAAATTCAGTCTCTGTGTAACTTCTATATGACAAATTATTACAACATTTATCTAAATATATACTCAAATATTATTTTGGAATTTGATAAACAATCCAAAAAAAGTGGAATAGTGTTTTTAAATGAAATAAATAAAAAAACTGTAAATTTTTTTGAAAAGAACGATAATATTATGCCTGAAGTTTATTATAGGCTATCTGAAAAATACAAACATTTTTTAATTGACGAGTTTCAAGATACTAGTTTTGTTCAATGGAGTGGTATAAAAAGATTTTTAGAAGAGAGCCTTGCGTGTGGTGGTACATTTTTTTATGTTGGAGATGTTAAACAAGCAATATATGCTTTTAGGGGTGGAAAATCTGAAGTTTTTGATATGGTATCAAAAGAATTTCCTTTGAGAAAAGTTGATAAAACATATCTTACAAAAAATTTTAGAAGTGGTGAAATTATTGTAAATTTCAATAATAAAATTTTTTCGAAGGAAAATATTAAGAGATTTTTAAACGAAGTTTACAAGCCGAAGCATATTGAGTTCGATTTCTCAAAATTTATAGAAATGTATTCTTTTTCTGAACAAACGACACCAGTTGAACAGAATTATGGATATGTTGAAATAAATTTAATTGATAAACATTTTACAGAACACATTGGAAAAGAAATAAAAGAAAGATTCATAAATTATATTTTTGATATACTTAGCAGATTTGATCTAGATGATATAGCTGTTTTATGTAGAACTAATGATGAAATAGGTATTGTAAGTACATGGCTTTTAGATAATAATTTCGAAGTTGAATCATCACAAACTTTAAATATAAAAAATAATAAATTTATAAAGCAGATTATATCATTAATGAAATTTATAAATTTTCCTACAGATATGTTGTCATTTTCCTCTTTTATTATTGGAGATATTTTTACTAAAGTGTCAAGAATCAATAAATGTACAATAGAGCAATTTATTTTTATTCACAATAATAAAATTGGTTTTTCCTATAAAATTTTTAAAAAAAAATATGAAAATTTATGGAACAAATACTTTGAATATTTTTTCTTAACTGCCGGATACATTCCTGTTTATGAATTAACTTTAGTAATACTTGAAAAATTTAAAATTATTGATAATTTTCCAGATACAAAAGTGTTTATTATGCGTTTTTTAGAGTTTATAAAAGATTTTGAGGTGAAAGAAAATTCTGAACTTAGAAATTTTTTAGAATTTTTTGATAATTTGAAAGATGACATATATGTTAAAAATGCTTTTGGCAGTGGTATAAAAATTATGACAATACACAAAGCTAAGGGTTTACAATTTCCTGTAGTAATAATTCCATTTTTTAAAATTTCAGATAAAAACATAGAAAAATTGTATTGTGATGATTCAAGCGATAAAATTAAACTATTTAGAATATCAGAAAATATCATAAAATTTTCACCTCAAGCTAAAGACATATATATCAATGAAAAAATAAATTCAATGTTGTCAGAACTTAATACATTGTATGTATCAACAACAAGAGCAAAATATGAACTTTATGCAATAATTTCTAAGAAATCTTACAATTCTAGTAATTTAATTTTGAAACTTCTTAGTGATTGTAGTTTAATAAGTGGTACCAAACAAAAAATTAATTTTAAAAAGAATAATTTAGAAAATACTGCAACAATTTCTGATACCTTTATTTATGGATATAAAGATGTGCAAAAATATTTAAAAGGTACGGATAAAAAATCTATTAGTGTAAATAATTTTAAACAAAAAGGATCAATTTTGCATTATGCTTTATCTAGAATAATATCATTAAAGAACAAAAATATAAATAAAAGTATTGATGATGCAGTTAATTTTACAAAACGATTTTTTTTTTCAGAGAAAGTTGAATTTGTAAGAGAAAAACTTATAAATTTATTTGCGTCAGAAAAAGTTTTAAATTTGTTTTTGTTTGATGAGTATAATATTTATAATGAAAAAAAAATTGTAAACTCAAATGGAGAAGTTTTTAGAATTGACAAATTAATAATAGACAAAAATGTGATCATGATAGTAGATTTTAAAAGCTTTGACTATGATAGTAAAAAAAATAAAAATCAACTCGAACTTTATGCATCTCTTATTGCTGAAATTTATCCAAATAAGACAATATTAACTTATATCGTAAATATCGATAAAGCTATGATTATATGTTATACCTAATGTATTTTTATCACGTTCTAATCATTTTATATAAAAAAATAAAGGGGTTTATCTAATAAAATGTCGCGTAGCAAGATAATTAATATAGATATTCATGATAATATTATAGATTATGTCTCAGAGTATATTATGAGACTATCTGGAAAAACTCTTTTAATAAGTGGAGGTAGAAGGCCTTTTGTGTTTATTAAAAAAAAATTAGCAGAAAAATATAGCAAATCTTTTTTTTCACCAGAATTCCTTACAAATAATGAATTTATTGAAAAAATTATTTTTGAAAATACAAAATTTGTTAAAATTTCTGATATAGAAGCATCATTTATGATATTTAAAATTATTAAAAATAGTGTACCTCAACTCTTAAATAAAAAAAAATCTTTTGTAACTTTTATGGAATGGTCTTTTGAAATTTTATCTTTCATTGAACAATTGGATTTAGAAAATGTATCAAAAGAAAAATTTAAGCTCATAGAAGCAAATGCTAAAATAGGATATGATGTTCCTGAGAATATTAATAATTTATTAAAAAATATTTTTAAAATAAGAAAAAGTTTCCATAATGTTTTAGAGAAATCATTAAAAATTACGAAAGGATATAGTTTTATGAGAGCTATGACTTTCAGCGCCGATTTATTAACAGAAAATTATGATGAAATAATATTGATGGCTCCTTTCTATCTTCATAAAACAGAAATTGAAATTTTTAAGAAAATTTACAATAACAAAAAATTAGTACTATTCGTACAAGGGAATCCTAAAAAATATGGTATTTTAGGACATATATATACTGAATTTAATGAACCTTTGCCAAATATGCAAAATAAAAAAGATAATTATAACTTAAATATATATTCTGCTTTTGACGATCAATCACAAGGTGCAATACTTAAAAATCTTATTAAAAATTATTCTGAGGATGATAAAGACAAAACTGTTATAGTTGTACCTGATTTAACAATGCTTCAATCTGTAATATCTGAAATTTCAGTGATCACAGATAAATATAATATTTCAGCTGGATATCCAGCTGAAAAAACTGCTGTTTTTTCTTTATTGAACTCTATTATAGAAGCTCAAATTTTAAGAAAAGATAAGTACTATTATTCAGTGAGTATTGTAAAAATTTTAACTAATCCGTTAATAAAAAATTTCAATTTTTTAGGAGAAAATTATATATCAAAAATTATTTCCTATAAAGTTGAAGAAGCGTTACTTCAGAATTCTGCAAATAGTTTAAATGGTAAAATTTTTGTTTCTTTTGATGAAATTATAAATGAAAAACAAATTATTGGAGATATAAGTTCAGCGTTAGCAGATGTACAAAAATATTTTTCTGCTGGAGAAATTGTAAAAATATTACAAGAAATTTTTATTATCTTTTTTAAATCTTGGGAGAATATAACTACTTTTAATAAATTATCGAATGTTTTACATATATTTTCTAAAAAAATATATGCTTTTAGCAATGTTAGTAGTTATCCATTAAATATTGAATCTATAGAATTACTATTATTCTTAGCAAAGGATTTTAAATTTGGAGGAGATATATCAAAAGTAAGATTTAAAAGTGAAGATATTTTAAATATTTTGAAAGAGCTAATTAAAAATAAAAGGATCCCTTTAAAAGGATCTCCATTAAAAGGATTACAAATTTTAGGATTATTAGAGTCAAGAAATATTTCTTTTGATAATGTTTTCATAGTAGGTATGACAGATTCGGCAGTACCTATGATAAGAAAAGAGTATTCCCTAATACCTAGAGATATAATGTATACTTTAGGTCTCGAAATGTCACAAAAGGAATTTGAAATACAGCAATATCATTTTCAGAGACTTATTTCTGGATCTAAAAATTTACATCTCATTTATCCAGATAATGAAAAAAATGAAAGGAGTAGATTCATAGAACTACTCATTTGGAATAAGCAGCAAGAAAATAATAATATTAATATTATAAAAGTAAACAAATTCGCTTTGCATAAAATTTCAGCACAAGATTCTTCAAAGCAAAAATATAAAAAAACCAAAGAAATTAGAGAATATCTTAGAAATATGCATTATACTTATACTAAAATTGATACTTATTTAAATTGTAAACTTAAATTTTATTTTAAATATGTTTTACTGTTGGACCAAAATATAAAAATAGGGAAAGAATTTTCTAGAGATGATATGGGAAATTTTATACATGATTTTTTAAAAGATGTGCTACATGAAAATTTAAATTCTAGAGAATTACAAGTAGCTGAGTTTAAAAAAGAATACTTCAAAAGACTTCATAATAGATTCAGTAATTTTCATAAATTCAAATTTAGAGAAGATTCTTTTATGATAAAAGATGTTTTGATGTATCGAATGGGTAAATTATTACATTATGAGAAAATGAGAGTATATAAAAGTATTTATGCTTGTGAAAAAGAATATATATCAAATATTAAGACTTTGTTTGGTGCAACATATAATTTAAGCTGTAGAATAGATAGAATAGATACCGATGGTGAAAATTATATGATATTTGATTATAAAACTGGAGTTGTTTTTGATAACATTATTTCTAACAAGTATTTTAAATTAACATCAAATAACTTTTTAAACAGGCAAAATATAAAAAAAGGAATAAAATCACTCCAGCTGCCATTATATAAATATATATTTGAAAAAGAAACAAAATACAATGCTTCAGAATGTGGAATTTATGATTTAAGAAGAGTAAGAATTATTGGATTTCCACAAGAACAAGAAATATATGATAAATGTATAGATATAATTAAGATAATTCTTGATGAAATAAATAATGAAGAAAACTTTGAATTCACTAAGGATGACAACACTAACTGTAAAAACTGTCAGTATTTTTACATATGTAGATAAATACTACATAAATATTTTTTAAAAAGCTAGTTTGTATATTTCTACAATATCTGTGTAGCAAAGTTTTTTTAAATTACCTAACTCTCCAAATATTATAGATTTTTTTGCCATTGTATCAATACTGCTTTTATTAACATTAATTTCACTTAGTCTAGTAGGAAGTCCAAGGTTTTTGAAAAAAATTTCAGTTTTTTCAATACCTATACGCGCTGTATCTTCTTCATTTCTTATTGCATCGTTGACATTCCAAACATTCACAGCAAATTGAGTGAAAAGTGGGGTATTATGTTTATATACATATTTCATCCATGCAGGGAAAATTATTGCCAACCCTGCACCATGAGCTATATCATAAATAGCACTGATTGCATGTTCAATGCTGTGAGATGCCCAATCTTCAGTTCTACCCATTCCTAAAAACCCATTATGTGCTAAATTACCAGCCAATATAAGCTCCGCCCATGCATTATAATTTTCACAATTATTTATAACTTTTAGGGCATTATTTATAATAGTTTTTAAAATGCTTTCGCATAATTTATCAGAAAGCTCAGTGTTTTTTGTATTTGTAAAATATCTTTCAAAAATATGAGCCATCATGTCGCATACCCCATTAGCAATTTGCTCTTTAGGCAAACTAAAACACAACTCAGGATTCAAAATACTAAACACAGGGCGTAATAAATCATGTCCATATCCTAACTTCATACAACTTATTTCATTTGTAATAACAGAGTTTGGGCTACTTTCACTACCTGCAGCAGGTAGTGTAAGTATGGTAGCTACTTTTAGAGCGGATTGCAATATTACTTTACCCATAAAAAAATCCCACACATCTCCATCATAATTTACTCCCATGGATATAGCTTTTGCACTATCTATTACACTTCCACCACCAATAGCTAAAATAAAATCTATACTTTTTTTTCTACATAGTTTTATTCCTTCGCGTACCAAACTAAGTTTAGGATTTGGTTTTACACCACTAAATTCTGTATATGCTATTCCAGATTTTTTTAATGACAAAACTACTTCATCATAAAGCTTGCTCTTTTTGATTCTATTTCCACCATAGTGGAGTAAAATATTTTTCGAATATTTTTCAACCTCTTTTCCTATTTCGTGATGTGTATTCTTACCAAAAATAATTCTGGTCGGATTACAAAATACAAAATTATTCACTATACCCTCCATATACATTGTTTTATAATCACAGTTCTACAAAACGCTTAATATAGTAGCATAAATATAGGGAAAATCACTATTTTGTAGGTGTCCACAAAACTTATTTTATATAACAGTTACACATAATAAGAAAACAAATTTTGTATAATTGCTGTAATCTAAAGTTGAGTTTTTAAATGTGGTAAGCATATGCATATTTGCACATATAATAAAAAATTTTTATATTATGAATTATTTTATTAAGACTTTTGGATGTCAGATGAATATATGTGATTCTGATACAATCGATTTTTCACTGTCAACAATATATGGAGCATCAAAAGTGACTGATGTTTTGTATGCTGACGTTGTGATACTTAACACTTGTTCTGTAAGATCACAATCTGAACAAAAAGCTTTTTCTTACATTGGAAGATTAGAAGAGTTTAAACTACAAAATCCTAATTTAAAAATTGTTATTATCGGATGTATGGCAGAAAGACTTGGGTATAAAATAAAAAAACGCTTTAGTGGAGTTGATTTAATTATTGGCTCTAAAGATATTAATATTACTGCTTTTAAAATTATCAATTTATATTTTACGAACAATTACTTAAAAAAAAATTTCAATTATAAATTCAAAGTTATTGAGTATGTGACAATTACAAGTGGATGTAATAATTATTGTTCTTACTGCATAGTACCATTTGTAAGAGGAATTGAAAAAAGCATTAACTATCAATTGCTGATTGATAAATGTTCTTTAATGGCTAAGAATGGTACAAAAGAAGTGATGCTTTTAGGACAAAATGTTAATTCGTATAAATATAATGGTGTGAATTTTTCTCTACTACTCAAAAGAATTGCATCAATAGAGAATCTTTACAGAATAAGATTTATGACAAATCATCCTAATGATTTTGATGATAAACTTATTGATACTATAACAAATGAATATAAAATTTGTCCTCATATTCATCTTCCAATGCAATCTGCATCTAACAAAATTCTCAAAGCAATGAATAGAAAATATACATATGAGTACTATTTTAATTTAGTGAATAAATTAAGAAAAAAAATACCTGGAGTGAGTATAACAACTGATATCATTGTGGGGTTCCCTAATGAAACTGAAAGAGATTTCAATGATACTTTAAATGCTATAAAGACAATAAAATTTGATGGATTATATGTTTTTAAATACTCTGCAAGGTCTAACACAACTGCTTTTAAAATGTTTGATACTGTGACTACAGAAGAAAAGAAAAGGAGACATTCAGTTATACTCAAAGAGTCGAATAAAATTTCTGCTAAGATTATTTCTAAAATGATAGGGAGTACCCAACAAGTTTTAGCTGAAAAATTTGACAATGGAATTATAAAATCAAGAACAAGAACAGGACATAAAGTATTTATAAATGGAAGTGAGAAATATGTTGGTAAAATTTTTAATGTAATTATTAAATCAGTAAAAGTAAATTCACTATATGGCAGTATTATAAATAAAATTTAATTTATTATAGTGAACATTTATTATCAAGGAGTAAAAATATTAGAGATATTACTAAAAATCTAACACCATTAATGCGTCAATACTGGGATATTAAAACCAAATATCTTGATATGATATTGTTTTTTCGTCTAGGTGATTTTTATGAAATGTTTTATGACGATGCTATAAAATCAGCACCGATACTGGATGTTGTACTTACTCAAAGGAGTGGAACTCCTATGTGCGGTATTCCTTACCATTCAGCAAATTCGTACATAAGAAAATTAATAACTAATGGTTTTAAAGTTGCAATTTGTGAGCAACTTGAAAAATCGAATAATGGAACTACTGCAAATAGTATTGTAAAACGTGGAGTAATAAAAGTGATAACTCCTGGTATGGTCTTAGAAGACACCATATTAGACTCAAAAAAAAATAATTTTTTAATGGCACTTACATTAGATAAAACTTTAACAACAGTTGCATTTGCTGTTGCTGATATATCAACTGGTGATTTTTTTACCTCTCAAACATCACTAAATTTCATTGAAACTGAAGTGTTGAAATATAATCCTGGAGAACTCATTATACTGTCAAAAGACATGCAAAATGAATGTATTAATCATCTTATATCTAAAATTAAAATACTAGTTTCTAATGTTAATGATATAAATTTAGTAAATGCTAAAAAAATCATATTTGAAGTTTTTAATGATAAAAATACAAAAAAAATTGAATTTTTCAGCGAAGGAATAATTCGAGTTTGTGGGATGTTGATTTCATATATAAAAGAAATGCAACCTGGAAGTATTAATATCTTTTTAAATATGAATATCAGATATATAAAAAATTCAGATTTTATGTATTTAGATATTGTTACAATTAAAAATCTTGAGTTATTTAATTCTAATACAGGGAAATCAGAAAATTCTTTGCTATCAGTCATAGATTCTACAAAGACATCTATGGGTGCAAGACTTATGCGTCGATGGCTTATGAGACCACTCTTAGATTTTTCAAAAATTGAAAAACGTCAAAATGCTGTAAAGTTTTTTATAAGAAATCTAAGTATAAGGAAAGAAGTTGTATCAAAGCTTAAAAATATTTCTGATATTGAAAGAATAATAGCAAGAATTTCTTCTAATAATACCAATCCAAGGGATTTAATTGCTTTAAAAAATTCATTAAATGCAATAAATGATATTTCGAAAATTATAGGATATTCAAGTGAATTAAGTATTGATATTCCAAATAATGCTGAAGTGATAGATAATATTTCTTCACATTTATTTGATGATCCATCAATATCTTTAAAATACGGGAATGTTATTAGAAATGGAGTTAGTTATGAACTTGATGAATTAAGAAAAATATGTACAAATACAAAAAATTATATGTCAGATTTAGAATCTAAAGAAAAAAATCAAACTAAAATAAATAATCTTAAAATTGGGTATACTTCTACATTTGGCTATTATATAGAGGTAACTAAGTCTAATATCAAACTGGTTCCAAAACATTACACTCGCAAACAGACTGTTGTAAATGGCGAACGATATATAACAGAAGAATTGAAAATTCTTGAAGGCGAGATATTATCCGCACAAATAAAAATTTTAAATCTTGAAAACTCCATATTTAATGATTTAAGAGAAAAAATATCTGTTTTTAGTTCAAATGTACTGAAAACTTCTCAAATTATTGCAGAAATTGATATCTTATGTAGTTTTGCTATAAATGCTTTGGAATATGATTATGTTTGTCCTGATGTATCACAGTATAGTGAAGAATTTTCGATAAAAAATGGAAGACATCCTGTAGTAGAAAATATGTTAAAAACTGGAGAATTTGTAGCTAATGATATTTTTATGAATAAAGATGCTAAAATAATGATCCTCACAGGACCTAATATGTCTGGTAAGTCAACTTATTTAAGGCAAATCGCACTCATTACAATAATGGCTCAAATTGGTTCTTTTGTACCAGCACGCAGTGCACAGATAGGTGTTATTGATAGAATCTTTACAAGAATTGGTGCAGGAGATAATCTTGCTGGTGGAAAATCAACTTTTATGGTTGAAATGACTGAAACAGCAAATATCTTAAATCAGTATACAAAAGGAAGTCTAATTGTTTTAGATGAAATAGGTAGAGGTACATCTACATACGATGGAATATCTATTGCTTGGGCTATAATAGAATATTTTGCAAAAAATACAGAAGCTAATTCAGGTGTTAAAGTTCTCTTTGCTACACACTATTTTGAGCTTACATCTCTAAAAAAAACACTTAAATGTGTTGTAAATTACAGCGTTAGTATAAAAGAATGGAATAATGAGGTTGTATTTTTGTATAAAATAATTAAAGGTAGTATAAATAAATCTTATGGGATATATGTTGCAAAAATTGCAGGAATACCTGCTAGTATAATAAAGAGAGCCTATGAAATATTGGATAAGCTTGAGATAAATCAAGCTAATAAAAAATTACAACGTAAAAAATGGAATTAAAATGCCGATAAATATTTTGTCGCAGGAAACAATTAATAAAATAGCTGCAGGAGAGGTTATAGAATGTCCATTGAACGTTGTTAAAGAATTGGTTGAAAATTCCTTAGATGCGCTTGCATCTTCAATAGTAGTTGAAATAGAAAATTCTGGTAAAAAGCTTATAAGAGTAGCTGACAACGGGTTAGGTATGAGTAAGAAAGATTTAGAACTTTCTATATTAAGACATACTACAAGTAAAATAGAAAAATTTACTGATTTATCATACATTTATTCATTTGGTTTTAGAGGTGAGGCTCTTGCTTCCATAGCGACAGTTTCAAATTTAAAAATAAAAACAAAAAGGAAAATGGATGTTTTAGGATGGGAACTTTTATCTCATGGTGGTAAAAATATTAAAACTTTTCCATGGTCAGGTGCTGATGGAACAATATCTGAAGTTAGAAATTTGTTTTTCAACACCCCCGCAAGATATAAATTCCTTGCAAGTAATCTTAATGAAAGAATAAAGATCATTAATTCTCTTGAAGAAATAGCTCTTGCAAATTATGATGTAACTTTTAAATTAATTTCTGAGAAAAAAAATATTTTATCTACTGTAAAAACAAATAATAAAATAAATAGAATTTTAGATATTTTAGGCAAAGATTTTACAAAAAGCATCAAAAATATCAAAATTAACCAACGTGATATTTTAATGAATATTTATTTTACAGATAGGTATAATTCTCTGTCGAGTAAAAAATATCAATATCTTTTCATAAACTCAAGACCAGTGAATTATCCAAAATCTATTATTCGTTGTATTTATCAAGCATATAGAGAGTCAATTCAGAATAATAAACATCCTGGAATTTTAATTTACATGGCTATAAATCCATCAGAAATTGATTTTAATATACATCCAACTAAAAGAGAAATAAAATTTGCAAATGAGAATGAAATATGTGATATAATTCTTAAAGTTTTGAGAAATACATTGGTATCACAATCTTGTTCAAATATAAATATTACTAGTTCATATAATGATAGTTACAAATCAACGTTAGATTATAATTCAGAAAATTCTTTTAGTGATAATTACGATGATTTTTTTTCTGATAAACAAATAAACTTTGGATATAGGAATTTTAATGGTATAAAAATTATAGGTCAAATATTTAACACTTACATTGTTGTTGAGAATATTGGATATTTTTATATTTTTGATCAGCATGCTGTATCAGAAAGAATAAAATATGAACTATATATTTCTCAGATGAAAGCACAAGACATTAAAACACAGAGAATGCTTACACCACTAAATTTTGATATTCCTTTGAGTAGCTTGGAGTTAGTCAAAGCTAATATGAATATTTTTAATGAACTTGGGATGATTCTTGAGGAATTTGGGCATAACTCCCTCAGAGTTATCGCATATCCAGAATTACTTGGAAATATATCAATAGAACATGTAATAAAAACAATAATATCTAATATTGAAAACGATAAAAATACAGTGATAGAACAAAAAAGAGATAAAATTATGCGTTTAGCTTGTCATGCAAGCATAAAATCAGGATATAAAGTTTCTTTTATTGAAGCAGAAAAACTTATAAGTGATTTATTTAAATGTGAATATCCTTTCACATGTCCACATGGAAGACCAACTGCATATAAGATATCTTTACATACACTAGAGAAATTTTTTAGGAGAAAATGATTCTTTTTAATTAATATTTTTAATAATCTATTAATCTTAATAAGATATTGTTTACATGAATATAATTGTAATTTCAGGACCTACAGCAAGTGGAAAGACAAAAAAAGCTATTGAATTTTGTAAAAGAAATAATGGCGAGATAATTTCATGTGATTCAAGACAGATTTACAAATATTTAGATATAGGTACAAATAAAGAAGGAATCCTTTTACAAGATGGAACTCGTAATATTAATGGTGTTATACAACATTTAACTGACATTGTATCGCCTGATCAAGAATATAGTGCTGTTGATTTTATGAAAAATGCTGATGCAGAAATTTTAAAAATTTTGTACAAACATAAAGTTCCAGTAGTAACTGGAGGGACTGGGTTATACATTAAAACCTTGCTGTATGGATTAGATTTTATATCTGAGACTGACAAAACTTTAAGAAAAGAATTAAAATCTAAATGTTGCGATGAACTTTATGAGATATTACTTAAATTGGATCCTCAGGCCGCAGAAAAAAATAAAAAAAATCCGCAACGACTAGTACGAGCACTTGAAATAAATATTCTTTCAAAAAAAACAATTAAGGCAAATTTAAAATATAAAAAAACACCAAGGTATAGTTTTAAACATTACAGTCTTTGTGTAGATAATAAAATTTTATACAGAAAAATTAACGACAGATGCAAATATATGATTGAAAATGGTATGATTGAAGAAACACAAAAAATTGTAGATATGGGCTTTAAAGCAAATTGTCCAGGGTTAAGTGCTATCGGTTACAAACACGTGTTACAATATCTTAACAATAATATGTCAAAAGATGATTTGATTATGAGATTTTCGAGAGATACAAGACATTATGCAAAACGCCAAAATACTTGGTTTAAAGCACAACCTGATGTGGAATTTATATACAACACAATATGAAAAATCAATAAAAATTATAAAAGTGAATAATTTGAAATGAAGTATTTACGTTGGATCAATGATATTCCTAGAAATGCCATAATGAATATGGCTCTTGATGAGTTTCTGTTTAATGAATATATGAATGAACCTATACTAAGGACTTATCTTTGGGATGGTTTTTATACAACTATAGGGTATTTTCAAAATGCTAGCATTTGTAATTCCAATTTTGTGAGAAGACTTACCGGAGGTTTAATGGTACAACATCATAATGATATGTCTTACAGTTTTTTTGTATCATCAGATTTTTGGAACGTGCATAATCCGTGTCAAATTTATAATAATATTCATTTATTAATACAAAAATCTTTAAAGATAATTGGTATTAATTCGGTTGTTTTAAATAAAAACTCAAATAATACAAGTAACATTTGCATACAAAATTTTTGTGAAAATGATCTAATATTTGATAAAAAAAAAATTGTTGGATCATGCCTACGTAAGCGCGCAGGTAAGGTGATTATACAAGGCTCAATCCATATACATTTAAATGATGTTTACAAAATAATTTTTTTAAAAGAATTCGCAGAAAATATGTCAAAATTTCTCAAAATTGAAATTAAAAAATTAAATTTTAGTGATGATGAAATTGAATCTGCTAAAGAAATCGCTATTGGAAGGTATTCAAATTCTAAATGGAATAATAAGTTTTAAATTATGTATATGTAAAAGTAATTGTAGATTTAAATATGATTGACATAAAGATGCATAAAATGTAGAATAGTGGTGTTTTGTATTTCATATTAAAGGAGAATAAAAATGAAAAATACAAAAGGTTTTTTGTTAACTGTACTCAGTATTATGATTTTATTAGGATCTTCTTGCACTAAGAGGCAAAATATAAAATATGAGAATGTTTTTAAAGATAAAGAGGCCGAAATCAACTTAAATGAACCGTCATTAAGAGGAACCAATTGTGAAGATAGTTTTAATCTTAAAGTTGTGTACTTTAATTTTGATAGAAGCGATCCAACAACAAGTTCTCTTGAATCCTTAAAAGAAAATTTGGTTTATTTAACTACAAATCCTAATGTTAAAATTGTTCTTGAAGGACATACAGATGAAAGAGGTACTACAGAGTATAACCTTTCTTTAGGGCAACGCAGAGCTTTGAAGATTAAGGAATATTACACACGTTTTGGTATTGCATCTGATAGGATAGCAACAATTTCTTACGGTAAAGAAAAACCTGCAGATTTAGGTAAGAATGAATTAGCGTGGTCAAAGAATAGAAGAGTTGAAACAAAATATTTAAGGTAGAGAAAAAAAATAAAAGTACAATAAATGAGTAAAAATAAGATAATATTTTTATTATTGTGTTTTTTTGCGTGTCTGTTTAGTAGCGGATGTGCTTCGTTTGTCTCTCGTAATGTCACATCAGATTTAAAAAATTTAAAAGATGAGTTATTTTTTTTGCAAATACAATGTAGTGAACTTAAACAAAATTATGCAGAATTATGTATGAAGGTTTGCTCTAATTGTGAGGTACTTGATACTTTGTCCACGTTAGCTAACAACAATCTAAACAACGGTATTTCTACGCCAGTGTCAGCTTCTTTAACTCAAATGAACCAAGACGACAATAGCAGCAGCGATGATGCTATTGTATCTTCTTATCAAAGAGCTTATAGTGATTACTGTATGGGTAAATTTGATATTGCATGTTCAGGTTTTGAGACATTTATTGAAAAACATCCTAATTCTGATCTTGTACCACAAGCTCAATTTTATATAGGGGAGTGTTTCTATTCTGATAATATGTGGGATAAAGCTCTTGAGGAATATAAAAAAATAGAGCAAAATTATAAAATATCACGATTGATACCATCCGCAAGATTAAAGATTGCTTTATGTTTAGAATTTCTGAACAGACGTAATGAAGCATTAAATATCTTTTCGTCAATAGTAAAAGATTTTCCACAAAGTCATGAATCTTCAATGTCAAAAGAAAGGCTTAAAACATATAGTAATGCTCAGAAAAGATAATTTTTTACCTTATTTAATAATCTCATTGTTTTTGCATATGGTAATTGTCTATTTTTTATTTCATTTTAAAGAGAAACATGTTGTTTTATATTCTAATATTCCAATAGAAGTTTCTTTTTCTCCAATGGAACATCAAAATATGATGCAGTCTTCAACTGTAAATATTATGGCGAAACACAGTGAAAAAAATAATGAATTTCAGCGTATTAATAATACTACTGAAGGAAGCATTATAATAAAAGAAAAAAAAAATCTACAGAAAAAACAATTAGAATCTGAAGTTAATAACAAAATGTTAAAAAAATGTGAAAATATAGACATTGGTATTCCATCGTTACATTTAGATAAACATCTAGATGGACAACAGTTTGATGATTATAATTCTCAATTGTGTTGTGATAGTCCTTTTTTCGATGATCAAAACTTTAATCATTATTTATATTATAAAGGGCAAATAATAAGAAAAATTGAACAACAATGGAGATGGGTTGAAACTTGTAAAAAACTTAGAACGCTAATATATTTTAAGATTCATAGAGATGGTTCTGTATCTGATATTCTTGTGAAAGAATCCTCTAGAGATGCTGAATACGATATAAATGCTTTAAATACAGTACGTAGAGCAGCTCCTTTCCCATGTTTACCAGAAAATTATACAGGGCAAACATTAGGTGTTTTTTTCGAGTTCAAATACGAAAATTAAAAATCATGAAAAAATTTTTTATTTTTTTTTATATCATTTTGCATCTCTCAACATATGTTTATGCACAAAGCGATATTTATCTTTCTTTAGTTGCGACAAATGCATGTAAAAAACTCAGTATCATTATTGGTGATTTTACTGCTATAGATAAAAATGAAAATACAATAAAAACTATTAATATTTTAAGAGATATAATAAAAAGTGATCTTATTCATTCAAGATATTTTAATGTTACAGAAAAAAAAGATATTTCTGTTAATTCTTTTAAAGAAAAACTGCTTTCTTATGAATATGAAAAAACGTCAGTTTTTATCATTGCTGATATTGCACATGATATCAACAATAATCTTATTATTAACATAAAAATACTGGATATTACAGGTAAAGTGATATGGGAATGTAAATATATAAGAGAATTAACAGATTATAGATACATGTGTCATGAAGCAAGTGATGAAATTATTAAAATATTAACAGGTGAGATTGGTATAGCTCGATCGAAAATAGCTTTTGTAAGTAATAGTACAGGATTTAAAGAAATATATGTTGTTGATTATGACGGGTATAATTTACGCAGACTTACAAAAGATAATAAAATCAATATCCTTCCTAGATGGTCGCCTGATGGAAGATGTATAATTTATACAAGTTATCTTCATAATAACCCGGATCTATTTGTTTTAGATATAGTAAAAAATAGACGTTTGATTGTCTCAAAATATCAAGGTCTAAATGTAGCTGGATCGTTTTCTCCTGATGGGAAAAAAATATTGCTTACATTATCAAAAGGCAATTACCCAAATCTATATTTGATAAATACTTCAGGTGAAATTATACGTAGAATAACAAATAATTTTTGTATTGATACAAGTCCATCATTTTCTCCTAATGGACAAGAAATAGTATTCATTTCAGATAGAACAGGTTATCCACAGCTTTATATTATGAACCTTGAAGGTGGTAATATAAGAAGGCTTACAACAAGTGGTTTTTGTGATTCTCCATCATGGTCTCCGTGTGGTGATAAAATTGCTTTTACAATGAAACAACAAAAATGTAATAATTATGATCTATATATATATGATCTTCCAACGGCTAAAATATTAAAGCTGACAAATAATCAAAAGAATAATGAAAATCCATCATTTTCCCCTGATGGAAGATTTATAACGTTTTATTCAAATAGATCTGGCAAAGGGGAAATTTATGTAATATCTGTTGATGGTTTGAATACAAGAAAACTGACAGAACTATCTGGTGCATCTTATACCCCATCATGGTCTCCAGTTTTAATGAAGTAATTATAAAATTAAATTAAAAAATTCTGCTTTGTTATAAATTATTTACTAATTTGAGAGGATAAAAATGTTTGAAGATAAAAGTTTTATTGATATACTTACAATGGGTGGTTGGACTCTTTATGTTCTTTTGGTATTATCAGTTTTTTCAATAACGATAATTTGTTTAAAATTAGGTGAATTTTATACAAAATCAAAGGTTACAAGAGTTTATTTTATATCTAAATTAGTTGACAAAATTGACATAAATAAACTTGATTTTGATGATATTATTAATTTCTGTGATACTCTTAACTCTCCTATGGCAGTTGTGGTTAAATCTGGAATAAATGCTTTTAGAAGAGATGAAAATAACATTATAGAAGCTATGGAAAGAGAAATAATGGTTCAAACAATGAACCTTGAAAAATTTGTAACTATTATTGGTACATTGGGTGGTATTGCAGTTTATATAGGTTTATTTGGAACAGTTTTAGGCATTATAAAAGCATTTCATAACATTTCAAAACTAGGATCTGGTGGTATATCTGTTGTCATAGGTGGAGTTTCAGAGGCACTTATTTCTACAGCAGCAGGGCTTTTTGTCGCTATTCCAGCTGTCATAGCATACAATTTTTTCACGAAAAAAATAGATAAGTTTATTATAAATATGGAATATTGTTCTTCTAGAGTTTATGAGATTTTGAAAAGAGGAAATTAAATAAGTGAATTTTAAAAGAAAAAGCAATAATGTCATGTCAGAAATTAATATAACACCTTTTACTGATGTTATATTAGTACTGCTTATTATTTTTATGATAACTACTCCTATGCTCATGCAATCTAGTATAAAAGTTGATCTTCCTAAAGCTCAAACTTCTGATATTGAAAACTCATTGAACGTCGATGTTATAATTTCAAAAGACGGATGTATTTATATAGATGGAAATCAAATTCATGTATCAAATATAGAAGAGATGCAAAGATTATTACTTCCAAATATCAATAAAACTGTTATTATAAAAGGTGATAAAGATGTCAAATATGATTATATAGTACAGTTTTTAGACGTAGCTAAAAAAATAGGTGTGAAAAAATTTGTTCTTGCAGTGGATAAATCTTAATTTTACATATTTAGAGCATTTTAGAATTATAAATGATCGTTTTCTATTAATGAGGTTTTATGGCTAAAAAAATAGGTGTTATAACTTCTGGAGGTGATGCTCCAGGAATGAATGCCGTACTTAGAGCTGTTACTAGATATGGAATTTTTTTGGGGTATCAAATAATAGGAATAAGAAGAGGATTTAAAGGACTTCTAGATAATGATTTTATAACGTTGACCTTACGTTCAGTGAGTGGTATAATAAATTTAGGAGGTACTTTACTACATACTGGACGATGTTCTGCAATAAAAACAGTACTAGGTATGGAAAAAGCTATTAGAATAATAAAAAAACTTAATTTATATGGAATGATAATTATAGGTGGAGATGGGTCATTGGCTGCTGGGGATGTTTTTGTAAGACATGGTATTAGAATTATTAATGTACCAGCATCAATTGATAATGACATATGTGGTACTGATGAAACTATAGGTTATGATACAGCCTTAAATACTGCAGTAGAAGCAATAGATAAAATAAGAGATACAGCAACAAGTCACGATAGGATTTTTGTCGTTGAAATTATGGGAAGAGATCATGGATTTTTGACACTTGATGTTGGTATTGCTGCAGGGTGCGAGTTTATAGTTGTACCTGAAATTAAGACTGATATACAAAAGCTTATAGAAGAATTAAGAATGGGAAAAGAAAAAGGAAAAACATCCGAAATTATAGCTTTTGCTGAAGGTTGTGGATCTTCAGTAAAATTTGCAGAAAAAATAAAAATTTTAACAGGTGGTCTTGAAGTAAAAGTAAGTACACTTGGATATATACAACGTGGTGGAAGGCCGACTGCAAGAACTAGAATACTTGCTTCAAAGCTTGGTCATACAGCTGTAAATCTTTTAGAACAAGGAAAGTGTAATTTACTTGTTGGAATAACAGATGGTAAAATATCTTCAGTACCTATTTGTGAAGCGATAAAACAAAAAAAGAAATTTGACATTGAATTAGTTAAAGTATTAATGAATTTATCTGTTTAATTTTTATTCATATAAAAGGTATAAAATGAGTGAAGTATTAGAAAAAATAAAAGAAGGAACAAATGAAGTTATTTCTATTAAAGATCTTAAAAAAAAACTTGAATCATCTAAAAAATTAACAATAAAGATGGGAATTGATCCTACAGCTCCAAATTTACACCTAGGACATACAGTGCTTATAAATAAGTTAAAAACTTTTCAAGATCTAGGACACCAAGTTATATTTTTAGTAGGTGATTTTACGGCTCAAATAGGGGACCCATCTGGTATGTCGGAAATACGACAAACTATGACAAAAGAGCAGATAAAATTAAACATGAGGACATATACTGACCAAGTTTTTAAAATCCTTGATCGCAACAAAACAAAAATTGTGTACAACAGTGAATGGTTAGGAAAACTTGAAATGAGTGAATTTTTCAATCTTATTGCTAAAAGCACAGTAGCACGCATGCTTACAAGGGACGATTTTAAAAAAAGGTATTTAAATAATAATCCTATAAGCATGGCTGAATTTCTATATCCATTACTTCAAGCTTATGACTCTGTGGTTTTATGTGTAGATATTGAGATTGGAGGTAATGACCAAAAATTCAATTTACTTTTAGGAAGAGAGATACAGAGAAGTTATGGATTTAACGATGTTCAAACAGTTATTACTATGCCTCTTTTAGAGGGTACTGATGGTATAAAAAAAATGTCAAAATCGTATAATAATTATATAGCCTTAAATGATTCTCCAAAAGATATGTTCGGTAAAATAATGTCAATTTCTGATGAGCTCATGTATAAATATTATAAACTTTTAACTCAAGTAGATTTTAACAGCATTAAAAATATGCATCCAAAAGATGCAAAATATGCATTAGCACTAACTATTGTCGAAAGATATTATACGAAAGAAATTTCTTTAAAAACAAAGGATGAATTTGATAATATTTTCGTAAATAAAAATATTTCCAATGACATTATTAAAAAATATTATTTAATTGATGCTGATGTAAAATTATCAGATCTAATATTTAAGAGTGGTATGGTTTTAAGTAAAAATGAAGCCAAGCGTATTATAGCTCAGGGAGGTATAAAAATTGATTTTAAAAAAGTAAATGAAGATTTTATAATCAGATGTGAGAAATCATTTATATTGCAAATAGGTAAAAAAAAAATTATAAAAATATTAGTAAAAAATACTAATTAAAGGAAAAGATATAGAATGTATAAAATTGTAAGTAAAGAAAAAATTGGACCTAACATACAAAGCTATGAAATTTTTGCTCCTGAAATTGCAAAAAATGCTCAACCGGGGCAATTTATTATGTTTAGAATTAATGATAATGCTGAAAGAGTTCCATTAACCATTGCACATACAAATTATCAAAAGGGATTAGTCAAAATAATTTTTCAAGAAACAGGTAAAAGTACAAAACAACTTGCATCACTTAGTGAAGGTGATTATATACAAGATTTTGTAGGTCCCTTAGGACGTCCTACTGAAATCAAAAAATACGGAACTATAGTTGTTGTCGTTGGTGGAGTTGGAGTTGCTGAAGCATTACCTATAATAAAAGCGTTTAAAAAAATCGGGAATAAAATTATTACTATAGTTGGTGTGAAATCTAAAAATTTGATAATACTTGAAAATGAGTTAAAAAAGGAAAGTGACTTATTATTTTTTGCTACAAATGATGGAACATATGGAGTAAAAGGGCTTGTCACAGATATTTTAGAAAAAATAATAAATAAAGAAGAAATAGACATGTTTTATATTATTGGGCCAGTACTTATGATGCAGGCTGTTGCAAAATTTACAAAAGAAAAACATATATATACTTTAGCTTCTTTAAATCCCATAATGCTTGACGGTACTGGAATGTGTGGAGCATGTAGAGTTACTATAGATAATAAAATTAAATTCGCTTGTGTTGATGGTCCTGAATTTGATGCACATTTAGTAAACTGGGAAGAGCTCATTTCAAGACTTAATTCATTTAAAAATCTTGAAGAAATTTCTATGAATAAATTTGAACAAAAACAGGAGTGTAAATGTCACAGAACATAAGGATGTTAGAAAGAGAGCCGAAAATAAGAAAACATGATTTTGAACAAATAAGTTTTGGGTATAGTAAAGAAGAAATGCTTATTGAAGCAAGAAGATGTTTACAGTGTAAAAAACCTATGTGTTGCGTTGGATGCCCTGTAGAAGTTGATATTCCTAAATTTATAAAGTTTCTTTCTGATGATAAACCTCAGGAAGCTATTAAAATTTTAAGAGAAAATAATAGTCTGCCTGCTGTGTGTGGTAGGGTTTGTCCACAAGAAACACAGTGTGAAAAATTTTGTATTTTATATAAACAAAATGCAAGCATTTGTATTGGAAATTTAGAAAGATATGCAGCTGATTCTACATCTAAAATTCATAATTCATTTTTTAATATTAGCAGTATTAAAAAAAATGGGTTAAAAATCGCAGTCGTTGGTTCTGGTCCTGCAGGTCTTACATGTGGAGGCGATTTGTTAAGAATGGGTTACGATGTTACAATTTATGAATCATTACATGATAGTGGTGGGGTTTTACGTTATGGGATTCCAGAATTCAGACTTCCTAAAAAAATTTTAGATATAGAAATAAACATACTTAAAAAATCTGGGATGAAAATAAATTTGAACACTTTTATTGGTAGAACAAAAACAATTAGAGATCTTTTTAATGAAGGATATAAATCAATATTTATTGCTGTTGGAGCTGGACTTCCTATATTCCCCAATATTCCAGGTGAGAATTTAAACCATGTTTATTCTGCAAGTGAATTTTTAGTACGAATAAATCTCATGCATGCTTATGATTTTCCTATATATGATACTCCGGTTTATAAAGGTAAAAATGTTGTAGTTATAGGTGGTGGTAACACAGCTATGGATTCTGCGAGAACTTCAATAAGACTTGGAGCAAAAACTGTCAAGCTTATTTACAGGAGAACAGAAGATGAAATGCCTTCTAGAAAGGAAGAAAAAAAACATGCTAAAGAAGAAGGAGTTGAATTTATAGTTTTAACATCCCCTGTAAGATTTATAGGAGATGTTAAAAGGTTTGTCAAAGCTGTTGAATGTGTAAAGATGGAATCTAATGGACATAGTAATTTTGGCGTAAAAAATTCTCTAAAAAAGATTGATGGATCAAATCATATAATTGAAACTGATATGGTAATTTTAGCTTTAGGATTACATCCTAATCCAGTTTTATCTTCATTGACAAATAATTTAAATATAGATACACGTGGATATCTTATAGTTGATAACAATTATATGACTTCTATACCAGGAATATTTGCAGGAGGTGACATAGTTGGAGGAAGTACAGTAATTGAAGCTATTGGAATGGGTAAAAAGGCTGCAAAGGCTATAGTAGAATATATAAAAAAAACAAATAGATATATGCAAAAAACTAAGTTCTAAAAGTTTGTTATAAGTTAAGGATTAAATATGGAAAAAAAGTATGATTTTAAGAAATCTGAAATAAAATGGCAAAAATATTGGGTAGAAAATAAGATATTTTCTACAAGATATAATGAAAATAAGAAGCCGTTTGTTATTATTGTTCCACCACCAAATATAACTGGACATCTTCATATGGGACATGCTTTTAATAGTGTCCTTCAAGATGTATTAATAAGATTTAAAAAATTGCAAGGGTATAATACATTATGGGTTCCTGGAATAGATCATGGTGGAATTGCTACGCAAAACATTGTTGAAAAAATTTTAAAAAAAGATGGTATGACAAAATATAATTTAGGTCGTGAAGAATTTTTAAAAAAAGTATGGCAATGGAAATCTTGTACTGGTGATACAATACTAAACCAATTTAAAAAATTAGGGTGTAGTTTAGATTGGGATAGGATAGCTTTTACAATGGATGAAAATTGTTCGAAAGCTGTTAAGAAATCATTTATACATCTTTTTAATAATGGACTTATATATAAAGGTAAAAGACTTGTTAATTGGTGTTTTAAATGTTCAACAGCATTATCGGATATAGAGATTGAATATGAAAATGAAAGGAGTAGTTTATGGTATGTAAAATATCCTATAAAAAATTCTAAAGAATATGTTGTTGCTGCAACAACAAGACCAGAAACAATATTTGGAGATACAGCTATTGCAGTGAATCCAAGCGATAAAAGATATGTAAAGTTAATAGGAAAAACAGTATTAGTTCCAATAACGAATAAGGAAATTAAAATAATTTCAGATTATATCGTTGATAAATCTTTTGCTACTGGAATAGTAAAAGTTACACCGGCACATGATGCAGTTGATAACGATATAGCAAAAAGAAATAAATTAGATATTATAGACATAATAAGTATTAACGGTACAATGATAAACGTTCCACAAAGATATCAAGGATTAAGTATAGCAAAAGCAAGAGAAAAAATTGTTGATGAACTTAATACAAGAGGATCATTATTAAGGACACAAATTCATGTCCATTCTATAGCAAAATGTTATAGATGTTCTACAAAAATAGAACATTTAATGTCAGAACAGTGGTTTTTGAATGTAGAAAAAATGTCTGTAAAAGCAATTGAAGTAGTAAATAATGGCATGATATCATTTCATCCCAATTCATGGAAAAAACCTTATATTGCTTGGCTTAAAAGCCTAAAAGATTGGTGTATAAGTCGTCAAATATGGTGGGGTCATAGAATACCAATTTATTATTGTGTAGACGAAAATAATAATAAAAAAAACTGTAAACCAATAGCCTCATTTGATAAACCTATAAAATGTTTTTATTGTAATGGAGAGAATTTCATACAAGACAATGATGTTTTAGATACTTGGTTTTCATCGGCTTTGTGGCCAATGAGTGTCTTTAATTGGGGGAAAAATGATAGTAAAGATAATAATGATTTAAAATATTTTTATCCAACGTCTGTTTTAGTTACAGGACACGATATTCTTTATTTATGGGTTGCAAGAATGATACAGTTTGGTTTAGAATTTATGAATGATGTTCCTTTCACTGATGTGTTTATTCATGGAATAGTTAGAGATAAACAAGGTAAAAAAATGTCTAAATCATCTGGTAATGTTATTGATCCTGTAACAATTATGGAACAATATGGAACTGATGCACTAAGGTTTGCACTTGCTCACATTGCTATTCCAGGAAGAGATGTTCATATCTCAGATGAATTATTTTTAACTGCAAGAAATTTTGTAAATAAAATATGGAATGCAGCAAGATTTGTAGTATTAAATTTTGAAAAGAATTATAATGTCGATATAAATATTCAACCATGTGAACTTGTCGATGATTGGATTTTGACAGAATTTACAAATACATTTTTAAAGGTTAAAACCGGGTATGAGTGTTATAATATCGCTAATTCTGCAAAAGAGATTTATGATTTTTTTTGGATAAAATATTGTAATTGGTATGTAGAATTCTCAAAAATACGCATGTTATCTGCAAATATAAAAATAAGAGAACATGTTTTTTTAATGCTTGTATATATACTAAGATGTACTTTACAATTGTTATCACCGATAATGCCATTTATAACTGAAGAAATATGGTGCATACTAAATGAAAATATTAATAGTACAAAAATGATAAGTGAAAATTTTCTATTTGAAGTTAAAAATAATACTAACAAAGAAACAATTAAAAAAATGAAGATCATTCAAGATATAATTACAAATATAAGAACTTTAAGAAGTGAGATGAATATTCCATCTGCAGTAAAACTTAATGCTATGTTTAATATGTTGAAAGATAATCAAATAACAGCAGTAATTAGAGAAAATGAAAATTACATAAAATATTTAGCTAAAATTGACAAAATACAGTTTTATAAAAATATAGATAAAGTTAAAAATTCTGCACTTATTGTTACAGAACATTTTGAAATATTTATATATTTAAATGGTTTCGTTAACATTGAAATAGAAAAAGCAAGACTCGAAAAGAAAATTTTTTTGGCGGAACAAGATATTGAAACAATAAATTTAAAATTAAATAACAGAGATTTCATAAAAAGAGCTCCACATACTGAAGTACAAAAGATTCAAATAAAATTTAACGAATTAAAATTAAAAATAAATAAAATTAATGAAGCATTAAAATTTTTAAAATGAAAGTTGTTTTACTAAAGAGGTAAAAAATGTGTGAAAAAGTAAGAGTAAGATTTGCACCATCTCCTACAGGTGATTTGCATATTGGTGGAATACGTACAGCTTTATTCAACTGGTTATTTGCAAAGAAAAAAAATGGAACATTTATTTTAAGGATTGAAGATACAGATGAAGTTCGTTCCACAAAAGAGTCCGTAAAAATTATTTTAAATACCATGAAATGGCTAAAACTTAATTGGAATGAAGGACCTAATTATCAAACAGAACGTAAAAAATGTGGTATATATAAAAAATATGCTGATGAACTTGTTACCAAAGGTTTTGCATATCCATGTTATTGTACTCAAGAAGAAATTAATGAAATGAGGCAAAAAGCTCAAATCAGTAAGCTCCCACCGAAATATAATGGAAAATGTAGATATCTTACCATAGAAGATAGCATGAAAAAAGCATTAAAGTCACAGAACTCAATTTTAAGATTTAGAATGCCAGATGATGGAATTGTTGTTCTAGATGATTTAATAAGAGGGAAAATTAGATTTAGTAACTCTTTACTTGATGATTTTGTAATAATGAAAGCAAATGATATGCCTACTTATAATTTTGCATGTGTTATAGATGATCATCTTATGAATATAACTCATGTTTTAAGAGGAGATGATCATATTTCTAATACTCCTAGACAAATACATATTTATAATGCATTAAATTGGAAAATTCCAAAATTTGCTCATATGCCTATGATTTTAGGAACTGATGGAACAAGGCTTTCAAAAAGACACGGGCATACTTCTGTTTTAGATTACAGAAAAGATGGGTATTTACAAGATGCATTAATAAATTACATCGCATTATTAGGTTGGTCAACTGAAAATAGCCAACAAATTTTTACTGTAGAAGAATTGATAAAGAATTTTTCTATAGAAAGATCTGGAAAAAGCTCTGCAACATTCAATTTAGGAAAACTTTTATGGCTTAATGGTGAAAAAATTCGATCAAAAACTTCAGGAGAATTATTTAAATTATTCATTGATTGGATAAAATATACAAACAATGAAAAATTGATAGAAGGATGGGATATTGATTTACTAAGAAAAGCTATATTTTTAGAACGTGAAAAAATAAAATTATTAAAGGATATTCCATTTCTCGTAGACTTTTTTTTTATAAAGGACATAGAATATCAAAAAGATGTAGTTAATGATATTTTACTTTCTGATAAATCAAAAGAAAATGCTAAATTTGTTTTGACAGAAAGTGTGATGAGATTAAAGCATTATGATGATTTTTCTGCATCAGTATTAGAAAAATATGCAAGAAATTTGGCTATTGAAAAAAATATTAAAACTAAACAAGTATTTCATCCAATTCGAGTTGCGATTTCTGGTAGAATTCAAGGACCGAGTTTATTTCATATGATGGAACTTATGGGTAAAAATGAAGTAATACGAAGAATTAATGTTGCTATAACTAAATTTTATTGATTTTATTGACTAAATCTTTAGTTATTTTTATGTCTGATAATATATATTATGTTAAGTATAAATCAAACCAATCAAATCTAATCAAATCTAAAATTATAAAAAACCAATAAATACATATAAATGATCTTATATAAAATAATTAAAGTAACTTATTATATAAACAAAATTTTATATTTAAAAACATAAATAATCTTATTTGTATTAACATTTTACTTTAATATTATACACAAAAAACTACACAAAATTATTTCCTATAATAACTTCTGCAATCTGTACTGCATTTAACGCTGCACCTTTTAATAAATTATCAGAAACAATCCAAAAAGTTAACGCATTATTATTGTTTGTAGAAATGTCTGAACGAATTCTACCAACAAAAGTTATTTGATTATTTTCAGCAAATAAAGGCATAGGATATCTATTATTTTTTGGATCATCTAAAAGCTGTATGCCTTTAGCTTTTGAAAATATTTTTTTTGCTTTAACTGAAGATAGTGGTTTTTCAGTTTCAATCCATACGCTTTCAGAGTGTGAACGAAATACTGGCACTCTCACACATGTTGCACTCACTTTTATAGAATCATCTCCTATAATTTTTTTGGTTTCATTAGTCATTTTCATTTCTTCTTTTGTGTATCCATTATTCATAAAAATATCTATTTGTGGAATAAGATTAAAAGCTATCTGATGTTGAAATTTATTTGCTACAGGAATTTTATACCCATTAACCCATGCTTTTATCTGTTCGGTAAGTTCATCTTTACCCTTTTGACCTGCTCCTGAAACTGATTGATATGTCGAAACAATAACCCTTTTTATTTTTACAAAATCATGTAACGGTTTTAATACGACAACCATTTGTATTGTCGAACAGTTAGGATTTGCAATAAGTTTCTTATTTTTCTCTAAAACGTGAGAATTCACTTCTGGAACAACTAAAGGTACATTTTTATCCATCCTCCATGCATTCGAATTATCTATAACAAAAGATCCATTATTAACGAAAATAGGTGCAAATTTTTTTGATATTGCCGTACCAGCACTGAAAAGTGCAATATCAATATCCTTATCACAGTTTTTTGTAAGCAATTCAACAGAAATTTCTTCCCCACGAAATTTTAATTTTTTACCAATTGAACGTTCTGAAGCTAAGAATTTTATATTCCCTACAGGAAAATTTCTAATTTCAAGCATTCTAATCATTTCAAGTCCTACAGCACCGGTCGCGCCAACAACAGCTACCTTATAATTTTTCATTTTATCCTCTACTCTAATTCAACGTTTATAAGTTATTTTTGTAATTTCAGTTCCAGGGTAAAAATAAGATAAAATATCTTTGTAACTTTTCCCGTTCTCAGCCATAGTTTTAGCACCCCATTGACATAAACCAACTTTATGTCCCCATCCTTTACCTTTAAAACAGAAATTATCTCCATCTCTTTCTATATGGTAAAAATAATGACTTTTTATTTGTAATGCGTCAACAATAATACGAAACTGGTAAGCATTTAATATAAGTTTACCGTTAGAATGAAATATTTCTAGCTCATTTGTTGCTCCTGTAATAGTTTTTCCTTTAATTTTAATTTTTTTAATTTTTCCTATGTTAAAATTATTGTTAGAAAGTTTTGTTCTGATAAAACATTCATTTAAAGTTTGTTCCCAATTTGAGTAAGGAGCATCTTTACAATAATCACATTTCACTCCTTGTAAGTATGGCGGTATAGACTTACAATTCCATATATATTGTGGGCTTTCCGTATGCCCTCCACAACTTGCATGAAAAACTGTATTCGCAAATTTATCGTTATAAGTCAAAAATTCACATTCAGTTAATAAAAGTGCTTTATTATATGCATTATTTTCAATACCTATTATTCCATCGTAGACTTGGCAATGAGTTGTGGAACATAAGTCAAATCCCTGAGATGAATGTTTACTTAAATTTGCAACAGCATAAGTTCTACTTATTACAGCATGGGCTTTTAGTGCTTCTTCATTCCAATTATTTCCTGCTTCTTTATATAAAACACCTCTCACATAATCATCTATGTTTAGTACATTGATAATATTTAATTTGTTATCAAATTTTTTTATAATTAAATATCCCCTATAAGGTTTAGATTCCACAAAAATAATATTATTTGAAGGTTTTATTTTTATAGGTGATAATAAAAAATACTTATCTGCTATATAAATACCATTTTTATCGCAAGAAATTCTTAATATGCCTTTACTAAATTTTAGTTTTTTGTTTGATGCATCAGTAATAGAAAATTTGTTTGAACACCCTACTATAAAATTAGAAGTTCCAATTATTATACCAATTTCTATATCCTCTTTAATAGAATTTAATTCGTTTGAATATGAATTGCAGCAATACATAAACAAAATAGTTGTTAATATCATCAATATAAAAAAATTTCTCATTTTCATTTTATAGTAATTTATCTTGAAGTTTTTTTTTTATAGTTTTTATAGGAGGTGTAATACCAATATGATTGTATCCAGCTTCAGTGACTATCCTACCTCTAGAAGTTCTTGCAATAAAACCGGACTGTATAAGGTATGGTTCATAAATATCAGCTATAGTATTTACATCTTCTGATATAGCTACTGCGATGGTTTCAATTCCTGCAGGGCCTCCATCAAATTTTGTAATTAGAGCTATGATGATTGATCTATCAATTTTATCTAATCCTGCACTATCAACTTCTAATGCACTAAGTGCTTCTTTTGCTATGATATACGTAATACCACTAATCTTATCACCTTTTATTTCAGCAAAATCCCTTACTCTTTTTAAAAGCCTATTTACTATTCTTGGGGTTCCTCTAGAACGAATCGCAATTTCATTAATAGCATCCTTATCAATTTGAATATTCATTATTGTAGCGGAACGATTAACTATGTTCATAAGATCTTTTATTTCATAAAATTCTAAGCGTTCTATAATACCAAATCTATCTCTTAACGGACTTGATAAAAGACCAGCTTTTGTTGTTGCACCTATTAATGTAAAACGAGGGATAGGTAATTTAATTGTTTTTGCTGAAGGTCCTTGTCCTATTATAATATCAAGTTCAAAATCTTCCATAACGGGATACAACGCTTCTTCAACAAAATGATTTATTCTATGTATTTCATCTATAAAAAGTACATCTCCATCTGAAAGGTTTGTGAGAATAGCTGCTAAATCTTTAATTTTTTCTAATACAGGTCCTGAGGTTACTCTTAAATTACTGTCCATTTCTTTTGCTATTATATGTGCAAGAGTTGTTTTGCCAAGTCCTGGTGGAGCATAAAATAGGCAATGATCTAAAGTTTCAAATCTTCTTTTTGCAGCTTTTATAAAAATTTTAAGATTATTTTTAAGCTTTTCTTGGCCTATAAAATCATTAAGATTTCTTGGTCTTAAAGAATTTTCTGCTTTATTTTCGCAACCAAGTTTTGAGCTTTCAATAATTCTTTCTAATCCAGTATCAGTCATTAAATTTATCCCTAACTTTATATCTACAACTCATAAATTATAAATATTGCAAAGATTTTTTTACTAAATTCTCTAGAGTAATATTATTATTTATATTGTAAACATTTGTTACTACTGTTATTGCCTGTTGTTTTTTATATCCCAAGGCTACAATACATTCTATAGCATCTGCCATAAGTGTATTTTTAATTACTACATCTGAATATTTTTTTTCATCTGTTGTAATGTATACATTTGATATTTTTTCTTTTAATGTCATGATAAGCTTATCAGATGTTTTTTTTGTAAAACCAAATATCTTATTTAATACTGATAAATCTTTCGAAATTATAGCAGCTTTAAAATTAGTAAATGATCTAAAGATTTTATTTGTGTACTCTAAAGCTTTTTTTGCTCCAATACTAGGGACTTCATTTTTTATCAGTAAATATACGTCTCTCTCATCTTTTGAAATAAAACCATAAAGACATATAATACAGTTGTACATTCCGGTTACAGTCTCTACAACATATATTTTTATAAAATCTCCAATTTCTGGAAGTTTTTCAAAAGTAAAAGCTGATATAAATACTGCGTAACCAACCCCATCAACTTTAACAGTTATAGACATAGTACTATCAGATGATTTTGAATCAAGTATTCCATATAAACAATCTATCATTCCAACTTAACTCCATTTTATGGTATTAATATGACAAATCGCTATTGCAAGCGCATCTGCTGCATCATCAGGTTTAGGAATTTTCTTAAGTTTAAGAAAAAATTTTACCATATGTTGTATTTGATATTTGTCAGATGCACCATACCCTGTCAGTGCTATTTTAACAATCTTTGGATTGTATTCAAATAAAGATATTTTATTCAATGACACTGTCAAAATAATAGCCCCTCTTGCTTGCCCTATAGCAGAGATACTTTTAGCTGCTTTGAAAAAAAATAGTTCTTCTATAGCAACAGCCTTAGGACTATATTTATATATAATATGTTGCAGTTCAGTATTTATAATTTGTAATCTTTGTATGAGTGATGAATGCGATACGGTTTTAATACAACCATAACTAATGAAGCTAATTTTATCTCTAGAAATAGCCTCAATGACACCCCATCCTGTAATTGAAAGTCCAGGATCTATACCCAAAATTACCATTTATATTGATCTCCAACACAATATTACTTAATCTTTTATATCGTTAGTAATAATATTAAAATTTGTATATATATTTTTAACATCATCATGATTTTTTAACTTATCTATAAACTCTAACATAAGTTTTGCATCATTACCTTCAATAGTGGTCCATATTTTTGGAATCATTATAATATCTGTAGATATAAATGGTATACTTTTGCATTCTAATACTGATATTACTAATTCTAAATCTGTTGGTGCCGTAATAATTTCATAAAAACTTTTATTTTTTAAATTTTTAAAATCTTCTGCAGGTGTATCCAATATTGCATCAATAATGACTTCTTCACTAACAGCAAATTTATTAACAGTTATACGCCCTTTTCTTTCAAACATCCAACTTACACAACCAGTTTCACCAAAACTTCCACTATACTTCGAAAAAATTCTTCTTATATCTGATGCTGTCCTATTTTTATTATTAGTTATTACATTAACAATTAATGCTACTCCTCCAGGACCATATCCTTCATAAACTAATTCACTATAAATGGATTCATACAAATTTCCCCCACTTTTTTGTATAGCTCTTTTTATATTATTCTGAGGCATATTTATTTCTTTAGCACATTCCACAGCTTTTTTTAAGCGTGAATTATTTTCAACTCGTGCACCACCTTCTTTAGTAGCAACAATTATATCCCTAATAATTTTTGTAAAGATTTTACCTCTTTTTGCATCAACTATAGCCTTTTTATGTTTAATACCAGCCCATTTACTATGACCAGACATGAAAAAACAACTCCTCTTTTATAAATTTTATGCATATTTTTTATAGTAAAAAAGAATTTATAAAATTAATCCTATATTTTTTTTCGTTTAACATTTAATTCCAACTTTAATTTACACACGGATCGCAATTGTGATTCAATAATTGACATGTTAACAAACTTTTGCCTTTTATTTTTCATGCTATTTGCTAACTCTATAGCTTGATTTATTTTTTGTTTATTTGTTTCACTCGATTGTATCGCAAACTCAGCAATAACTGTAATATTATTTTGTACAATCTCCACAAAACCACCACTTATAGATATTTTTTTTTTATTTTTAATAGATTCAATTATTATTTCGCCACTATCTAATTTAGTTATAAGATTTACATGTCCAGGTAAGATCGTTATTACACCATTAAATGTCGGAAGTGAAACTGATATCACTTCTCCATTAAAAATAACTCCATCTGGTGATAAAACTTCAATTTTTAATTTATCCACACATATCTCATTATTTTGCTTTCTCAACTGCTTCCTCTATAGATCCAATCATATAGAAGGCTTGTTCAGGTAATGAATCATATTTCCCATCTATAATTTCTTTAAATCCTTTTACGGTGTCTTCTGTTTTGACATATCTCCCTTTAAGTCCTGTGAAAGTCTCCGCAACAAACATTGGCTGAGTTAAAAATTTTTGTGCTTTTCTCGCCCGTGAAACAATGAGCTTATCATCGTCTGAAAGTTCATCTATACCTAAAATCGCAATAATATCCTGTAAGTCTTTATATTTTTGTAGAATTCTTTTAGTTGACATTGCTACATCATAATGTTCTTTTCCTATAATATTCGGATCCAAAAGCCTTGAAGATGACGTTAATGAATCAACAGCAGGGTATAAGCCTTGTTCCATTATCGTTCTATCAAGTGTTAATGTTGCATCAAGATGAGAAAAAATGGTCACAGGTGCCGGGTCAGTATAATCATCAGCTGGGACATAAACTGCCTGAACTGAAGTAATTGAGCCATTATTTGTTGATGTAATTCTTTCTTGTAAATCTCCCATATCTTTTGCAAGATTAGGTTGATATCCAACTGCAGAAGGCATTCTCCCAAGAAGTGCAGACACCTCGCTGCCAGCCTGAGCAAACCTAAAAATATTATCTATAAATAATAAAACATCCTCTTTTTTTTCATCCCGAAAATACTCAGACATAGTAAGAGCTGTAAGTGCAACTCTCATCCTATTACCTGGTGGTTCGTTCATTTGACCAAATACTAATACAGTTTTATCTAAAACTTTAGATTCTAGCATCTCCATCCATAAATCAGTTCCCTCTCTTGTTCTTTCACCAACTCCTGCGAAAATAGAATGTCCTTGATGAATTGCAGCTATATTTCGTATAAGTTCTTTGACTATAACTGTCTTTCCTACACCAGCTCCACCAAAAATACCGACTTTACCTCCCTTTGTAAATGGAGAAATCAAATCTATAACTTTAAGTCCCGTTTCAAGCATTTCAGGAGTTGTTTTTTGATCTATAAAAGTTGGAGCAGGCCTATGTATCGAATTTCTCCTAACTGAATTGTCAATTTCTCCTAAAGAATCAATGGGTTCCCCTAAAACGTTAAATATTCTTCCAAGTGTTTTTTCTCCTACAGGAACTTTAATAGGACTGAAAGTTCTTGTAGCTTTCATACCTCTTTTTATTCCGTTAGTGGAACCCATAGCTATTGTTCTGACCTCAAAATTATCCATCTCAAACATCGTTTCAAAAATTAAATTATCTCCACAAGGCATTTTTAATGTTAACACTTCATAAACTTCAGGAACTTCACTTTCAAATTTAAAATCAACAACAACACCTTGAATCCTTATGACAGTACCTTGTACATTATTCTCGTTTTTTGTTTCAGATTTCATATTATTTTCCATTTGCAAGATCTAATATCTCATTTGTAATTTTTTCTTGCCTAGATTTATTGTAAATGCTAAGTAAAAGATTTGAAATATCATTTGCATTATTTTTAGCATTTCTCATTGCTATCATCCTCGCTGTTTGTTCCGAAGCGTAAGCATTCATTAGTGCATCATAGAATTCAACTTCAAAATAGTAAGGCAAAAGTTCTTTAAGAATATACTTAACATCAGGCTCAAAAATATAACTTATTGTATGATTTTTAAATGCTTGATTAGGTATTATAGGTAAGATTTCATTAACGACAGCTTCTTGTACAAATATATTTTTAAATTCAGTATATATTATACTAATTTTTTCAACTTTTCCTAAAATATAAAAATCGTTAGCTATACTTATCATAGGATATATATCGTCATATTGTGGAAAATTTATTCCCATTTTGAAAGACGCTATTACATTATAATCATATTTTGAAACATTGCTCGCAGCTTTTTTACCAATTGTAACAACATAGTCATTTTGCTGTACATAGGAGCTCATTATCTTGAGTAGATTCATAACAAGTCCTCCACAAAGACCTTTATCTGGAGAAATAATATAAACAAATTTATTATTAACATTTTCCTTCTTATCAATTATTTTTTTTTCTGTAATAACTCTTTGAACCATATATTTAATTTTTTTTGCGTACGGATTATATCTTTCTACAAAACTTTGTATCTTTAATATTTTAGATGCAGATATCATTTCTATTGCTTTAGATATTTGTTCTATATTATTAGACGTTTTTATCCTCTTTTTTATTTGCTGTAAATTTTGTACCATAATTATTAATCTCTTTAAATTTTTTTATTTTATCTTTGATTTCTGATTTCAAAATTAAAATGTCATCATTTTTTGTGCTTATAATAGCTTTTTTTACAATTTCTGGTGACATTTTTTTTATAAAACGTATCATTTGCTGTTCGATAATATTAATTTCATCAATACTTATATCATCAAACAAACCGGATGTTACAGCAAAAATCGAAAGTATTTCTGATAACTCATCATATAAGGTGTATTGATATTGTTTTAAAACTTCTGTAATTCTTCTTCCTCTTTCAAGTCTTTTTAATGTGTCTTCGTCTAAATCACTGCCAAATTGTGTAAAAGCTTGTAATTCCCTAAATTGCGAAAGTTCAAGTCTTATCGGACCAGCTAAATGCTTCATAAATTTTGTCTGTGCTGCACCACCTACACGTGAAACTGAGAGTCCAATGTTTATTGCAGGACGAATACCAGAATTAAATAAATCAGTTTCAAGATATATTTGCCCATCAGTAATCGAAATTACATTTGTTGGAATATATGCTGATAAATCATTACCTTGAGTCTCAATAATTGGAATAGCTGTAAGTGTTCCTCCACCATTTTTATCAGATAATCTTGCAGCTCTTTCCAAAAGCCTTGAATGTAAATAGAAAATATCACCTGGATAAGCTTCACGACCTGCTGGCCTTTTAATTAAAAGAGAAATTTGTCTATATGCCCAAGCATGCTTTGTTAAGTCATCATAAACAACTAAAACATCTTCTCCTTTATTCATAAAATGTTCACCAATAGTACAGGCTACAAAAGGAGCGATATACTGCATTGAAGCAGAATCTGATGCTGTAGCTGCTATAATAATGGTGTAATCCATAACTGATTCTTTATATAGTTTTGCTGCAATAGAAGCTAAATTTGATTTTTTTTGTCCTATAGAACAATATATACATATGACTTTTTTCAAACCCATATCGAGTTTTTTTTGATTTATTATAGTATCAATTGCTATTGCTGTTTTACCAGTACCTCTATCTCCAATTATCAATTCTCTTTGGCCTCTACCTATCGGAATCATAGCATCTATAGCTTTAATACCTGTTTTTAAAGGATTATTCACTGGACTTCTATCAATAATCCCAGGTGGCATTTTTTCAATTGGATAATAAACTGGATTTTCATGTATTAATTCTTTATCATCAACAGGCTGACATAAAGCATCTAAAACTCTTCCAATTAATTTATTAGAAACAGTTACACCTAATATTTCCCCTGTAGATTTCAGCTTCATACCACATGTTATATGCCCAGAGTTTTTAAGTAACACTATTGAAACAATATCTTCGTCAATATTTAAGATAAATCCTATAGAACTATCATTAACAAATTCTATTTTCTCATAATAACCTGCATTTGAAAGACCAGATGCTTTAACAATTTCATCACCTACTGTTTCAACAATCCCAAAATTTATAAGTTCTGGATCAACTTGAGTAGAATATATTTTTTCTTCAATTTTTCTTATTATTTCTTCAGGTTTCATAAATTTTCTCTTATGCTACTTGTAATTTTTTTCATCATTCCTAAAACGCTATAATCAAAAAAATAATCACCATATCTCAAACATAGGCCTCCAATAATATTTTTGTCGTCACGTTTAAATAAAACTTGTTTGTTCGGAAACATTGCAGAAATTTTACTCTTACTTTCATTATCTAATTCGCCTGCAAAACTTACTACAACAGTATTATTTTTTATTTCTTTATGCAATAAATATATAAAAAATTTAAGTTCTTGTTTCGAAAATTTTAAAAAAATCCATTTTAAACCTTCCTCAGAAAGTTTACCACAACTTACAATAGACTTTGCCAATTTTTCAATTTGCAATTTTTCCATTTATTTTTTCCATTACCCGTGATATAATTACTTGTTTTTCATTATTTGTAAATAAATTAGACAAGATTTTTAGCATAATTTTTTCAGAAACATCTGTAGATATTTTTTCAAGTTGTTTTGTCATATTTTCAAATTCTATTGTTGCTTTTTGTTTTGCAATACCTACAATGTATTCAGAATATTTTTTAGCATCTATAGCAGCTTGTTTTTTCGATTCATCAATTGAAACTCTTGTAGCTGTAGTTAACATTGCTGCATTATTCTTAGCTTCTTCTAGTATGCATTGTTTCTCTTTATTGGCATTTTCTAGAATAATCTTTGCTTCTTCGATATAGATAAGAGATTGTTCTATTCTAAATTTTCTTTCATTAAAAATTTTTTTTAAAGGCTTAAGTAAAAATCTTTGCAGTACAAACACTACAATCGAAAAATTTATAATTTGAAACAAGAATAGATAAGGATCAAGACCAAACTTATTTATAAATTTCATTTTTATCTCTCATTTACTTCTATAATTTTGTGTTAAAAAGAAACAATCAGAGAGTAAATAGCTATAGCTTCAGCAAATGCCATTGCTATAAGCATATTTACCATTATTTTTCCAGCTGCTTCAGGATTACGACCTATGGCCTCAACTGCTTTCGAGCCAATCATACCGATACTCCAAGCAGGAGCTAAACCACCAATTGCAACAACAATCCCACCAGTTAAAGTCATTTTATTATCTCCTTAATCAAATTTAAACTATAATACTTCTCTGTCAGTGTGTTCTATCAGTCATTATATGCATGAATACCATAGTTAACATTGAAAATACAATAGCCTGAACGACTGCTACCATAAGTTCAAGAATTATAAATGGCAATGGAAATATTATAGGAAATAACCCATACATAGTTGCCAATATTTTTTCACCTGCAAAAATGTTTCCAAATAACCTAAAAGAAAACGAAATAAATTTTGTAAATTCATTTACAAATTCTAGCATCCCAACAAACAAAAAAACAGGAAACATTTTAAACGATACAAATCGTTTAATATATGACACTACACCAATATGTTTTATACTCAAATAATTTGTTATGAACACGCTAGTAACGGCCAATGCAAGCGTCATATTCAAGTCACTCGTAGCCGATCTTAATAATGGAACCTTGTGTTCACAAGATGTTAAATGAATTTTTATCAATTCAAAACCTGGAAGTTGAGCAATTAAATTTGAAATTACTATGAAAATAAAAAATGAAACAACCCAAGGATATATGAATATCGACTTATCACCAGCAATTTCCTCAGTAATCCCTATAAAATAATCAATAACTATTTCAACAACGTTTTGTACATTACCAGGATTAATTGTAATCACTCCTTTCATTATAATAACAAACATAAAAATGACAATATCAGTAATAAGCGTTGATATAACAGTGTTTGTTATTGGGAAGTTTGCTACAGAGAATAAAACTTCAGGATTTAATTGCACATTTTCAACCTTTTTTATATCTTTTACATAAAAACTATAACAATCCTTACTACCTCATAGTAAGATAATCGATAATATACAGATTGATTATATCTATTAAAAACATAATTAGTCAAACAAAGCAATACTTATTTTCAATAATAATGTAACAAACATGCTGAGGGACAGAATCGAACTGTCGACACCAGGTTTTTCAGACCTGTGCTCTACCAACTGAGCTACCTCAGCATTAATGTATTTTTTTATTTTTCACAAAGCTTGCTACTAGCATCTTTTAAGTCATCACTTAAATTGGAAATTGTATCTTTTACTTCATCACTAAATTTTTTTATGTTTTTTCTTGTTTCTTTGCCAGATTTAGGAGCATACAGCATACCAATTGTCATCCCTACTAAACTACCTAACACAAAAGCTAAAAAAATACTGTTTTTACTGCTATTATTGTCGTTGCCCATTTTACTCTTCTCCTTCTATTCTTTATTTCTTATTTTACATATACACGAAATAATATAAGATATGATAGAAATAATCGAAGTAATTGGAGAGTATATTTTTTTCATTGTTAATGCACAGTTATTAAAAAAACTATGTAATTCATTTTTGATAGCATATATTAAATCCTTAAGTACTTTTTTTATTTGAAGCAACAGTATGATAAAAAATACTGTACCAGTTATTATAGAAAGCGTTATTAAAATAACAGCGATAATCAATACTAACTCTATAGATTTCATGAGGAGGTATTCTAATAAAAACTTTGATGATATGTCAACACCTTGATTATATTTCTAAGATATTTCTTTTAAGCGTATATACAGTTTCAATTAATTTCTTTTTTGTAAGATTTCTCTCATCTATTATTATTATTTTTTTATGTTTTTCTATTATTTTTGCATTATGATATTGATGATTATTAGTTGCATAAGGATAAGGTATTAAAATGGCAGGTTTATTGAAAATTTTAAGTTCAAATATTGTACTAGCCCCTGAACGACATATTATGATATTACTCATCACGTAAGCATTTGCAATATTATGCATATATCTAAAAACTGAGTAATTCACATTATTTTTAATCTGTTCTTTAACAGTAATATAATCGTTGTTTCCGGTTATATGAATGATTTTAATTCCTTTAAAGGATAATTCTAAAAGTGCTTTACATGCTATGTAATTAAGTTTTGTTGCTCCTAAACTTCCACCAAATGTTAAAATAGTAAAAATATTATTTTTCTGTTTTAATTTTTGTGCAATCAATAAGATGTTTTTTCTAATAGGATACATTACAAAAATAATGTTTTTATTCTTAAAATATCTACCTGATATTTCAAAACTTGTAAATGTTTTATCAACTATTCTGTTAAGCAACAAATTAGCCCTACCTGGTACAACATTTTGTTCATGTATAAAAATTTTGATACGCAATATTTTTGCAGCAAAAAGAATTGGTACTGTAATATTTCCACCTGTACCAATGACAAAAAGAGGTTTTATTTTTAGTATTTGTATTATAGATTTAAAGAAAATAGATGTCATAGTAAATAACAATATGCTATTGTTATTTATATATGAAATGAAAGATTTCTTTTTAAATCGTTTAGGAACATTAAATTTAACATATTTAAACTTTGAATTTCTTAAAATTTCTAAAGAAATAAAATTATTACTTATAAAAAATGTAATGTTATATCCTTTTGTTTCAAATTTTTCTGCTAAAGCTATTCCTGGGTAAATATGCCCCCCAGTTCCACCTGAAGCTATTATTATATTCAAAAAAAGATCCTCCTAGAATTTATATGGATTATATCATCCTATTACTTTTTGTATTTTTTATTGTATTGATTTTTTTTTACATATTGCGATAAATTTATCAATACACCAGCAGCTGCCATTGTAGAAATTAAAGATGTTCCTCCAAAAGATATAAATGGTAGTGGTAATCCTTTTGCTGGTAATAATCCAGTTGTCACAGAAAGATTTATAATAGATTCAAAAACAATTGAAAATGTAATTCCTAAGCATAAATAATATGAAAAAATGTCAGGCATATATTTACTCATTTTTATACCTTTAAAGAACAAATATACGAAAAAAAATACAACCATTGACGTTCCTAAAAATCCTAATTCTTCTCCTATGATTGGAAATATAAAATCAGTATGTGCTTCTGGAAGGTACATAAGTTTCATTTCACTTTTACCAAGTCCTTTGCCTAAAAAACCACCAGAACCTAATGCATTTAATGATTGTTTTACTTGATAAGATGATGCTTCAATGTTACTAAAAGACGCAAAATAATCTTTAAATCTTATAAACCTATATGGCTTCCTTACCACCTCAACAATTCCTAAAAAAAACACTATCATAACGCACATAAAAACAGTTCGCATTTTTATACCTGCGCAGAACATCATGGAAAAACATACCCATATTATTAAAATAGGAGCTCCTAAATCAGGTTCTAATGCAATTGGTAAAATTATAGAGAGGAGTGCTAATATAACCCATATTAATCCTTTCAATTGATGCAATATATTTTTTTTTCGCGATATAAAATCTGATACAAATATTATCATAGAAAACTTGACTAATTCTGATGGTTGTATCGTAAAAAAATATATTTTCAACCATCTTTTTGCTCCTAAATGTGATGAACCCACAAATAAAACCATAACAACAAGTAATAATGAAATAAAATAAATTAATTTTGCATATTTTTGGTAAAATTTATAATCAATCAAGAAAGCCGTAATTGACATTACTGCAAACCCTAAAGTAACCCATAAGATTTGTTTTATAAAGAATTTATAGGGGCTTGACCAACGTATATCTGCCATAACAGTACTTGATGAAAATACCATGAACGTCCCAAAAATAACGCACACACAAATTGCTGTTATTAAACTACAATCATATTTTTTTAGATTTTTTAAAAATAATTTTTGCATTTTTCAATAAAGATATATTTTATTTTGTTGATTTTATCACAAATTTTTAACGAGTTTTTTGAAAAAATTACCTCTTTCCTCAAAATTATCGAATTGGTCAAAAGAAGAACATCCTGGTGAAAGTAGTACTATATCACCGCTCATAGCTACTTTAAATATTTGTTCTACTGCATTTTTCATATTATCACATTCAATAAATAAAGTGGTTCCGTTTAAGGCAGTTTTAATCTTATTAGTAGCTTCTCCTATAAGGAAAATTGATTTAACTTTCTGTTTTACAATATCGTTTAACGGAGTATAAGGATATCCTTTATCTACACCTCCCATAATAAGTAAAATGTTTTTGTTAAATGATTCGATTGCAACCTTAGTGGAGTCAACATTTGTTGATTTTGAGTCATTATAATAATTAACACCATTTAAGCTTCTAACAAATTCTAGTCTATGCTCCATGCCTTTATACTTTGAAATAATTTCTTCTGTAATTGTTGGTTCAATGTCCATTATATAAGAAACTGCTGTTGCCGCTAAAATGTTTGATATATTATGTCTTCCCAATATGTTAATTTTAGGTTTAATTACAACATTACATTTCTTGTTAAAATTCACAATTATATTGCCATTATTATAAAACACTCCATTTTTTAGAGGTTTTGTACTAAAAAAAATTAGTTTTGCGTTCGTTTTTGTAGATATATTTTTACAGATTTTATCATCATAATTTATTATTGCAAAATCTTGAGTAGTTTGGTTTATAAATATATTTTCTTTTGCTTTTATATATGATGCAAATGTTTTATGATGTTCAATATGATCCGGAGTGATGTTTAATAATACAGATATATTAGGTCTAAAATTTGGAGTATTTTCAAGTTGATAGCTTGAAAGTTCAACTATTATAAATGTGTTTTTTGTAACTTCTAATGTTTTAGCCGCTAAAGGAATTCCTATATTTCCTAAAAGTAAACAATTTTTATGAGTTGTTTTTATTATTTTTGAAATTAAATCAACCGTAGTAGTTTTACCATTAGTGCCTGTTATAGCTATAATTTTTTGACATTGTATCTTTGAGAAGGCAAAAGCAAACTCACTCATAATTTTTATTTTTAGCTCTCTTGCTTTTTTTAAAATAGGAATGTCTAAGCATATTCCTGGACTTTTTATAATAATATCTGAATTTAAAATTTTATTTGAATGTTCACCAAATTCTTTTATTACATTTTTATCTAAATCATTTATTTTTTTTTCTTGAACATCGCTAGCAAAAACGTTATATCCCAACCTTATTGCTAAATTTGCAGCAGCAACACCACTTTTACCAAGTCCTAAAATTCCTATGTTTTTTTTCATTTTATTACTTACCTTAATTTAAGTGATGCAAAAGAAAGGATAGCAAGCACAATGCTTGCTATCCAAAATCTTATTGTAACTTTTGTTTCGGAAATACCTAATATTTCAAAATGGTGATGTAACGGCGCCATTTTAAATATTCTTTTTTTTGTTTTTCTATAATAGTAAAGCTGAATAGCAACAGAAAAAGCTTCAACAATAAATACTCCACCCAAAATAGCTAAAATAAATTCTTGTTTTATAAGTATCGCAGCCATTCCTAGCACCCCACCTAGAAATAAGCTGCCAGTATCTCCCATAAAAACTTCTGCGGGATGCGAATTATACCATAAAAACCCTAATCCCGCTCCTACAATTGCAAATAAAAAAATTGATATTTCTCCAGATCCAGAAACGTTAATAATTTTTAAATAATTTGCTATATTTAAGTGTCCAGAAAAATACGCAAATAAAGCAAGAGAAAAAGCTACAATGATGATGTTACCTATTGCTAATCCATCTAAACCATCTGTTAAATTCACAGCATTCGAACTTCCAACAATTATTATAACTACGAATATTGTATATAAAAAATAGAAATTTAGAAAACAACTTTTTAAAAATGGTACATTTACTAGTGTTGCAAATTCATAATTTTGTGGAAAAAAAAATAAATATATTGCAAATACTGCAGAAAAAATAATCTGCCCAAAAAGTTTTTTTTTTACTGAAAGTCCTTTTGAATTTTTTTTTTTTAGTTTTAAGTAATCATCATAGAATCCTAAAAAACTAAACCATAAACTACCAACTAAAAGCCAAATAATAAATCTATTATTAATTTTTGTCCATACAATACTTGAAATCAGCACCGATAACATTATAATAAAACCACCCATAGTAGGAGTTTTATTTTTATTTAAGTGCATTACAGGACCATCTGATCTTATAATCTGTTTAACTTTAAAACTTGATAACTTATTTATGATATATGGACATGCAATGAAACAAAACAAAAAACTTGTTAAAATAGCGCCAACAGCTCTAAAAGTTATGTACTGCAGCAGATTATTAAATGATATAAACGTATCACTTAGTAAATAGTAGAATATGTAGTATAGCATTATAATTACTTACCTTTCTTTTCTAAGAAGTTACGAAATTCTATAAAAAGTTTATCTAGCTGCATACTTCTTGACGCCTTAAATAAAAATACTGAGTTAATATCAATTATGAATTGTTCTAATTTTTTCAAAAGTATACATGTAATTCTAGAATAGAATACTTTTTCTTTACACAAAGCTTTTTTTGCATACAAACTCATTTTTCCTACAAGATGAATTGAATTTATATTTTTATAATTAAGAAATTTACCAAGTTGAAAATGATGATACGCAGCTTTATTTCCAAGCTCAAGCATATCTCCAAGTACAAGATTTATTTTTTTTTTTGAATAAATTTCAAGTACCGTTGTTATAGATTCTTTTACTGAAGATGGATTTGAATTATAAGCATCGTTAATTAAAATAATTCCTGTTTTCGTGATATATGTTTCCATTCGCATCTTAGGAGGTACAAAAGTTTCTATACCATATTTTATTTCTTTAAGGGAAAACCCAAGACTAATACCGCACGATGCTGCTCCTAGAGCATTTAAAACATTAAATCTTCCTATTACAGGCATTGAAATATTTATAAAAATATCTCTATAAAAAAGTTTAAAATCAGTTCTTTTTGGGCCCATTGATATATTTTTTGCATATACATCTGCTTCAGCGTTTAAAGCAAATGTAGTGATTTTAAGATTTTTATGCTTCATTGTACTCAAAAATACGTCATCATTATTTATAACCATAAATCCATTATTTTTTATGTTGTTAAACATTTCTTTTTTCTCTTGAAATACGCCACTTTTAGAGTTAAATGTTTCTAAGTGTGAAAAACCTATATTTGTAATTATACCTATATCTGGCTTTAAAATACTAGATAATGTTTTGATTTCACCGTACATAGATGTTCCAATTTCAAAAACAGCATATTCAATATCAGAAGTCAAATTAAATATTGAAAGTGGTAACCCTATTCTGTTGTTAAAATTACCTTTATTTGAAAGACTTACACCTTTTTGATTTAAAATGGAAACTAACATTTCTTTTGTTGTAGTTTTACCATTTGAACCTGTAACACAAACTATTTTTACTTTTTTAAATTTATCTCTATATACTTCTGCAAATTTTCCAAGAGCAATAACAGTATCTTTTACACCAACAACAATAATATGAGAATTATTCACAGTAAAAGATTTTATAAGGTTAATTTTGTTTTCTAAACACACTATAGCTATCGCACCTTTTTCAACTGCTTCAACTATAAAATTATGTCCATCATAACGATCACCTTTTATTGCAAAATATACATCACCATTTTTAATAGTTCTTGAGTCTATAGAAATACCATTGAACGGAATGTTATAATAATCTTCTATTATTGTTATACATTTTCCATTAATAGCAAATATTAAATCTTTAATATAAAATAATTCCATTTTTTTATACAATTTCAACTTAATAAACTTTTATTTTTTAAGTTAGCATACTTTTTTGCAATTTCAATATCATTGAAATGATATTTCACATTTTTTATGATTTGATAGGTCTCGTGCCCTTTCCCAGCAATTAGGACAACATCATTTTTATCAGCCATCATGATAGCTTCTTTTATTGCTATTTCTCTATTAATGATTATCCTATAATTTTTTCTACAACTTTCACTTATTCCAGATTCTATATCTGAAATTATGTCATAAGGATCTTCTGATCTTGGATTATCTGATGTTATAAAAACAAAATAGCTCATTTCAACAGAAATTTTACCCATAATAGGTCTTTTTGTTTTATCTCTTTCTCCACCACAACCAAAAACAGTTATGATTCTTTTTGATTTTATTTCTTGTAAAGCTTGTAGCACATTTTTTAAGGCATCAGCAGTATGAGCATAGTCTATTATTACTTCGAAATTTAAATTTTTTATATTAATTCTTTCAAGTCTACCTGGAACTTGCATTGCACCATTTAATCCTTTTACAGCTTGTCTAAATGATATTCCACTATAAATGGCCACCTCCAAAGCTGCTAAAGCATTATAAACATTATGCATACCAATATGTTGCATTTTTATTTTTGCTTTTTCGTTATTAAAAATAACATCAAAAGTATTACCTTTACATGTGACTTTAACATTTTTAACTTTTAAATCTGTTATACTCGAATCTGCTAATAATATGGAATAAAACTTTATATCAGCATCTAATGTTATTCCTAAAAATTTTTTTCCATAATTGTCATCGGCGTTGATTATAGCATACTTTTTATTTTTTTTTACTTTCATATTTAATTCTTGAAATAGCATAAACTTAGCTTCAAAATAATTGTTCATATTTTTATGAAAATCTAAATGATCTTGAGTTAAATTTGTAAATACGGCTACATCAAAATTCATCATATAGACTCTTCTTAAACTTAATGCTAGTGATGATACTTCCATCACTAAACACCTAACGCCGTTATCCAACATTTCTCTCATAATTTTAAAGATATCTGCTGACTGTGGAGTTGTATTTATTGCTGTAATAACTTTATTTTTATATCTATAATTTATAGTGCCTATAACTCCACACTTAATGTTTAAGTATGTAAATATACTTTCAATCATATATGTAATTGTAGTTTTTCCATTCGTACCAGTTACACCTATTAAATATAATTCTCTATCAGGATAGTTATAAAATTTACTGCATATAATTGACATGAAGCAAAGGATATTATCAACAATTACTTGAACTGTTGTTATATTTGTACTACATTTTGAATTTGTTATGATTACAGATGCTCCTTTTGTTATTGCCTCATTGATATATTTTTTGCCATCTGTTCTGTTGCCTGGGAGGGCAAAAAATATATCACCTTTACAAATTTTTCTTGAGTCATAAGATATACCAAAGACTTCAGTATTTATATCACCAATAATAATAATATTTTCTTCATCTAATAATAGTTCTTTCAATTTCATTTCATGTCATCTTTTTTAATATTTAAGTATAACACTGTTTTTTCAGCTATTTTTGCAAAGATTGGTGATGCTACTGAAGATGCATAGTAATTACTATGCTTCGGTTCATCTATAATGACAAGTATAACGATTTCAGGATTAATTGCTGGTATCATACCACAAAACGAAACTACATAATTTTTAGTAGAATATCTTTTTGTTAACGGATCAACTTTTTGTGCTGTTCCTGTCTTTCCACCTACTGTATAATTAACAATTTTTGCGCTTTTACCTGTTCCAAACTCAACAACACTCATCAATAATTCTTTTATCGTTTTAGCAGTTTTAACAGAAATAACTCTTCTTATTTCTCTTGGTTTAAAAATTGTTTTTATTTCTGTACTATCAGCAATGCTATGTATTACCGATGGTTTCATCAATACTCCATCATTTGCAATAGCAGAAAAAGCATTTATCACTTGAATTGCTGTAACACCTATACCTTGTCCGAAAGAAATTGTAGGTAAAGACAAAGCATTCCATTTGTCAATATCTACTAAAATACCTTTTGATTCTCCTGGCAAATCAATACCTGTTAATGAGTAAAATCCAAATTTTTTAATATAATCGTAAAAATTTTCAGCACCTAACTTTTGTGTAATTTTTACAATACCTATATTTGATGATTGTTCCATAATTTTTTTCAATGATACATAGCCATCAATTTTATGATTATCTTTTATAGTATGTCTAGCAATTCTATATTTGCCATTTTCTAAATAAAAATTATCTGTTGGACTTATTTTGTTTTGCTCCAACGCTGCAGCAATAGCAACAATTTTAAAAGTTGACCCAGGTTCATAGATATCAGTAATAGCAGAATTTCTTAATGTTTTTATATCTTTAATTTTATAATTTGAAGAATCAAAATCTGGAAGAGAAACCATAGCAAGTATAGCTCCAGTTTTAGGGTTTTGAATTATACATATTGCTTTTTTTGCTTTATATTTATCAAAAGCTTCTCTTAATTCTTGTTCTGCTATAAACTGTATATTACTATCTATGCTTAGTTCCACGTTTTGTCCACATGTTATCATTTCATTCACAAACTTATCATGTATTATACGTCCATATCCATCTCTCCGTACTTTTGTCACAATAGGATGGCCAGATAGAACTTCGTTATAGATTTTTTCAATACCCTCAAGTCCATTACCGTCAAAACCAGTTATTCCAAGGATATGTGCAAGAAATCTACCTTCAGGATAGAATCTTTTATATTTACTTTCAAATCCAACTCCTCGTAATCTTTTGCTTCTAATTTTATCAACAGTATCGACGTTAACATCAAACGCTATCGGATAATATGAAGTTTTCTTTAGTTTATTTAAATTATTTACTTTAATCGCTATACCATTACTAAACAAAATGTTTTTTACTTTATAAAAATCATCTATTATTTTAGTATCGAGAAATATCGTATATTTTTTTATACTTGAAGCTAAAATTTTACCTTTAGAATCTAAAATATCACCACGTTTTGACATTTCAACATTACGGCACATTACCATTTTTTTTACAATATTATTTATTTTTTTATGCAAGCATATTTGTACATATATAAGCTTTGAAAATAATAAAAAAAACAATAATGATACTATGGCTACTAATATGAATTTTCTGTTAATATTTTTTACATTCATTTCTATCTGATATATAATTTAAATCAGTCAATATAAATTATTGAATTTTCACATGGTTTATAAAAATTTCTTTCCTTTGAAATTTTATCCATTTTTTCAAGGGAAAGAATTGAATTGATTTTTAGCCTTAAAAAATCATTCTCAGAATTGATTTTATCGTATTTTATTTTTAGGTTACTAATTTTATAAGCAAATCTAGTAGCGGTATTTTGCTGCCAAATATAAATGAAGATGCTTAAGATCACTAATATACAAATTAACAACGATGATTTATGCACCTATTTTCTCTGCTACTCTCATTTTCGCACTTCTGCTTCTGAAATTCATTTTTATCTCTTTATGTGATGCTACAATAACTTTCTTTGTAATTATTTTATACACTCCACAATTGAAATTATGCTTAAAGTTTTGTTTTACAATTCTATCTTCAAGAGAATGAAAGCTTATCACAACTATCCTACCTCTACTGCTTAGTAATTTTGGAGCTTCAGATAATAAGATCTTTAAATTTTCAAGTTCATTGTTTACAAAAATTCTTAATGCTTGAAAAACTTTTGTTGCAGGATTTATTTTTATTTTTTTTCGATATTTTTTTACGGAACATACTATACTTTGAAGTTCCGAAGCTGAATTTATTACCTTGCCTTTATTTCTGTACGAAAAAATTGCAGCGGCAATACGCCTCGATTCATATTCTTCACCGTAATTATAAAAAATATTAGCTAAATCTTCACGCGAATACGAATTAATAACTTCCTTTGCTGTCAAGTTACTTCTTTTATCCATCCTCATATCCAAAACATCAGAGTTAAAAGAAAACCCTCTTTCTAAATCATTAAACTGTTCTGAAGAAGCACCCAAATCAACTAAAATACCATCAACTTTATTTACATTTACTGCTAATAAATTTTTCATAATATTTTTAAAATTATCTCTTACAAATATAACACTATCTTTAAATTTATCTCTATCTTTTAAGAAAACGGTCGAAGAAGATTCATCCCAATCAAAAGCAACTATCCTAATGCTTTTTAATTTATTAAGTAAATACTTGGTATGTCCACCTCCTCCAAATGTACAATCAACATATAAACCACCATTAAAACTATTTATAAGATATTGAAACACCTCTGAAGGCATTACAGGAATATGATACACTTTAATTAATACTAACAAAAATTTTATAATTACTACGACATATACACATAAACTTGAACCACCATATAAAATTAAATATATTATTTAAGATTAAAGACGGGCTATACTCCGAATTCTGTCTTTTAAATTTATCTATAATCTAAAAGAGCAATCATTTCTCTGTCGTTTAAATCACTTTTAACGATCAAGCGGTCATAATTCATACCTTGCTTTCCAGTAAGGGTTTAGCCGTTTCAATTTTTGCATTACTGCGAAAACTTATCCTTTTTTTTTATTTATTCAAAATTTATAAATTAGTCAAAAGGATACTTCTTCTGTTTCCAGATGAAGCGTCTCTGTTCGCACCTCTACTCTCACGAGCGACAGGAATTACCTGCTACCGTTTTCTGTTTTTTTACAGTTAAAGTTCGGATTTTCCTCTTTACAACTAATTTTAATGTAAAGCGATTGCTCACCCGTCTTTATTTTACTAATAATATTCTCGAACAATTATCGCAAAATACAAGTTCACTAAATTTTTGAACCATATTTATTAGCTGTGGCCTTAAAGCTATACCACAAGACTCGCAACTTATACCATCAACAAAACTAATCACTCGTCCATCATCACATCCGCTACGCAACCTTTCATAACATGTTAGTACAGATTCATCAATTTTTAATTTTTTCATTTCTCTTTCATTAATCATTTTTGTAATTATTTGTTCCAAGCTTTTTGAATGATTTTCTAAATTATTTATTTCGCCAGTAATTATTTGCTCAATTTTAATAAATTCGATATTTATTGATTTTATATAAGTAGATTTTACATCTATTTTATACATTAAATCTAAAATTTCATCTTCTATAATACTTTTATCATATTTTACTTTTTCTATCGCTGAAAGTAATGTCGTATAAAAATCATTTGATTTTGCAGTATTTAACTCATTAAAACGTTTATTAATCATTTCATTTTTTTTATCAAGAAGAAGTTCTTTATCCTTCTTATAACAATTTAATTTAATGAGTTCCTGCTTTTGTATATCTATTTCTTTTCTTTTATTTTCTAATATTTTAATTTTTTCTGTAATTAAATACGGAACTTTGCTTAGTTTATTTTTTATTTCATCTATTTTTAAATCGCAACATTGTAATTCGTATAAAGAATATAATTCCTGTTTCAAATTTAATAACATATGTATGTGTACCACGCCCCTCATATTATAGACACATTAAAATGGGTAGTACAGGAGTCGAACCTGCGACCATTTGCATGTGAAGCAAACGCTCTCCCACTGAGCTAACTACCCTAAATATAAAAATTATCCTACATACAAAACACTATTGGGCCTGGTAGGACTTGAACCTACGACCATTCGATTATGAGTCGAGTGCTCTGACCAACTGAGCTACAGGCCCTAAAAAACTATATATAGAAATTGTACTCAAAAAAAACAACTTAAGTCAAATAAACTATACATATTCTCCACGTTTTAATTAATAATTTTTACAATAGATCTGATGGCATAATTTCTATGCTTGTAAAAGTTCTAGAAAACTGTTTAAAGTTTTTTGATAATCCGACAAGTTTTATTATGTTTTCCTTATAACCTTTTATTATTATATGTTTTCTATAAAACCCATTCATTTTTGAAATATATGCTGATGATGGTCCTAAAAGTTTTAATTCTAAATTATATTGCTTAATCAAATTTATAAGGATGATAGAAAGTTTTTCAGCTATTTTTTCAGCTATTTTCTCATTTTTATCTCTTATTGAAATTTTTGCTATATCACAGCATGGCGGATAAAATAATTGTCTTCTTTGTTCTATTTCAACCTTATAGAAAGATAAGAAATCATGATTTTTTGCATATTTTATTGCATAATGTTGTGGATGTTTTGTTTGAACTATAACAGTACCATCTATATTCCCTCTACCACTACGACCTGCAACCTGTGTAATAAGCTGAAAAGTTCTTTCAGCAGCTTTAAAATCTGGAAGATATAACTGCATATCAGCATTTACCATGCATACTAAACTTACTTTAGGAAAATCAAATCCTTTTGCTATCATTTGTGTTCCAAGTAGTATATCATATTCTCCATTTTTTATACCATTATAAGCTCTTTCATAGTTGTTTTTTGAAAAAGCTGTATCTCCATCAAGCCTAAAAATTTTCGCACTATTGAAGAGTCTTATCAATTCATCTTCAACTTTTTGAATACCTACACCAAAAATTGTTATATCGCTACTTTTACATATAGAACATGTTATTGGGAGTTTTTTATTTTCCCCACAATAATGGCATTTTAGTAATTTTTGATTCTTATGAAAAACCATTGCAATAGAACATCTTGAACATTGATAAACACTAGCACATTTTTTACACATAACTACTGGAGAATAACCTCTACGATTTAAAAAAACAATTATTTGCTCATTTTTTAACAGAGTTTTTGATATTGCTTCTATTGTCTCAGGAAGAAGTGATCTAGATGAAAATGGTTTATTTTCTAAAGTTAAAATTTTTATTTCTGGAAATTTTTTTCTGCAAACTCGTTCATTTAATTCTATGAGAATTATTTTTTTTTCCAGGGCATTTTTATAACTTTCAAGAGATGGGGTAGCAGAACCAAAAATTACAACAGCATTATGATATTTCCCACGCCACTTAGCAATTTCTCTAGCATCATAAGATGGCTTTTGTTCCTGTTTATAAGCTTGATCATGTTCTTCATCAATAATTATAAGTCCTAAATTTTCAAACGGAGCGAATATTGCTGATCTTGCTCCTATAGCTATTCTTATATCGTTATTTTTCATTTTAAAGAATAATCGATATTTCTCAATATTACTTATACCACTATGCCATAGGCAAATGTTTTGTCCAAATTTTTCTGTCATAATATCCATAAATTGGATAGTAAGAGAAATTTCAGGAACAAGCATTATTATATTCTTATTCTGTTTCAAAGCATATTTTATAGCGTTTGCATATATTTCTGTTTTTCCAGAAGCAGTTACTCCATGTATAAGAAAATTTGCAAAACAATTGTCTTGTAATTTTTTATTTATTAAATTAACTGCATTAATTTGATCTATACTCAGTATATATTTTTTATTTACAATTTTTTCACTCATAATTTCTTTATATTCCATAGATTTTGTAGCAAGCTTTATAGTTGTAGGGATAATTAAAGCAAATGCCTCACCTAATGAACATATGTAATTTTTTGAAATGTAATTTGCAAGTTTTATTGTTTCTTTGGTTATGAGAGGATTTTCATCTATAATTTTAATAATCTTTTTAAATTTAAATGTACTAGTATGTACTATATTTTTATATGAAAGCACATAAGAAATTAAAATCCTTCTTCCAAACTGAACTTTAACTCTTTTACCAATTATATGCTCTGGATCTATATCTTTAGGTGGAAGATAATAAAAATTTTTATTTAAAGGTAATGGGATAACAACTTCTAAAACTATCACGTTTCTCTAATATCTTCTATAGAATGTATTACTTTTTTCATATCTTCCCAAATAAATTTTTTTAGATTTGAATTTCTTAAAATGGCAGATGGGTGATATGTCGGCATAAGTTTTATATTTTTGTATTCTCTAAAGTTCCCTCTTATCTTACTTATAGGTTCTTCAGTGTTCAATATACTTTTTGTAGAAAATGCTCCTAAAGTAACAATAACTTTAGGATTAATAATTTCAATTTGCATATCTAGATATGGCTTACATGCTTTTATCTCTTCAAAAGTTGGAGGTCTATCATTTGATCGTTTTTCAGGATTTAACGGATCAATCATAGGGTGACACTTTACTATATTTGTTATATATACTGTTTCTCTTGTTTGTCCCATTGCTTCAATAATTTTCGTAAGTAATTGTCCAGATTTTCCTACAAATGGATACCCTTTATGATCTTCATCATACCCAGGACCTTCTCCTATAAACATTAAAGATGCATTTGGAGATCCAACACCAAAAACAGCTTTTAAACGATTATTTCCCAAAGAACAATTTCTACAAATATTAACTTTTTTATTTAATACTTCTAGCATATTCTTAGCTTCTGAAATTTGATAATCAAAAGTTTGTTTTTTGGACAATTCTTCATGAGTTGGTCTATAAATTTCGTTCTCTCCCCAATTGTTATATTCTTCAAGAGCTCTTTTTGTAAGTCTTAGCAACATTACTAAGTATTCTGATGAATCCACTATTATTCCCTTGGTATTATTGTCGTAAATATAATTTCCCCGTTGTTTTTTATTATGCCGACGTTTTTTCTAAATCTACTAATTTCACTTCTTTCTTCACTTTTTTTTGTGTCTCTTCAATTTTCTCATACGTTGCTACATTCGTTATAATATCATTTAATGCTTTGTTTATAAGCTGAGCTTGTGTAAGTTTTTTACAAGTTTCATCGTGTTTTATTATATCAATCCATGACAATGCAAGTTTCACTATATCATACCTTCCCAAACATAATTGTGATATTTCAGGTCCTAAATAAACTTCATCTTTGAACTTCATTTCTTATTCCCTCCTTATTTATGGATGAAATTCAGACTCTAATTCTGTATTTTAAAGATTTTAGAATCGTCTTCACTGCATATATAGTACTATTTAATCTTTCATTTATAATAAGGTATTCATATCTATGGATATATCTTAATTCTTGTTTTGCGTTTTTAAGACGTAAATTTATTACCTTTGTGGATTCTTTATTTCTCATGATAAGTCTGTTTTTAAGAATATTTAAACTTGGAGTCATTATAAAAATCATGCATGCATTAACATATTGTTTTTTTATATTTACAGCTCCTTGAACATCAATTTCTAAAAGTATATTTTTCCCAGATTTTAACGTATTGTGTAATGAAGATCTTAATGTACCATAATAGTGACCATGCACTTTTGCCCATTCTACAAATTTATTTTCATTAATCATTTTTTCAAATATTAACTTACTAACAAAAAAATATTCTCTACCATCCTTTTCACCTTTCCTAGGTAATCTTGTTGTATATGATATAGAATATATTATATTTTTACTAGCATCTACAATAGCTTTACATATAGTGGACTTACCTGCTCCTGAAGGTGCAGAAATAATTATTACATTACTCGACACCAAGAATCCCAAAAATTCGTTTCTTTTCAAAATAGATCTCACAAAAAAAATCGGGAAGGCGGGATTTGAACCCACAGCCTCCTGCTCCCAAAGCAGGCGCGATAACCAAATTACGCTACTTCCCGCAAAATTATTTTTATAGTTTTTTTTATTTTATGATTTATTTAGAATTTTATTATATTTTTACATAAAAATAGGAACTGATTTAATACGAAATACAACATCGTCATCATTTTATCATAAATTTCAGTACACATCGTGAATATATAAATATTACTCAATTTTTTCATTATGTCAAATATTTTCTTACACGTCAATGAATAACATCAGTATATTATTTTACTTAATTGATATTCGATGATTCCTGCAGCACCGGCTCTTTTTAACGCTGGAATTATTTTTTTTACTGTTTTTTCTTCTACAATAACTTCAAGAGCGTACCAATTTTTATCACTAAGCTGTGATATCGTAGGTTTTTTCAATGCTGGAAGAATATCTGTAACTTTGCAGAGAGATGTAAATGGGACATTCATTTTTAAACCAACCATCCCTTCAGCTGCAAGGGCTCCGCTTAAAAGCATTGCTATATTTTCTATTTTCTCTCTTTTCCAATCATTGTTTAATGCTTCTTTATTTGCAATAAACCTTGTAGTTGAAGTAAGTATTTCATCAACGATTCTCAAATTATTCGCTTTCAATGATAAACCTGTTTCTGTAAGTTCAACTATAGCATCAACAAATTTACCTGCTTTAGCTTCTGTTGCACCCCAAGAAAATTCTACTTCTGCTTTAATTTTATTCTTATTAAGGTATTTTTTTGTGTAGTTTACCAACTCACTCGCAATGCGTGTCCCTTGCAAATCTTTCACAGATTTTATTTTTGAGTCCTCAGGTACAGCTAAAACCCATTTTACAGACTTAAACCCTGATTTTGAATAATTTAATTCACATATTTCCTCAATATTTGCACCACTCTCACAAATCCAATCATATCCGGCAAGTCCAGCATCAAAAAAACCATCTTGGACATATTTTGCCATTTCTTGTGAACGAATGAGCATTATTTCTAATTCATCATCATCAACTATGGGATAGTATGATCTTGATGATATGTTCATATTTAAACCTGCTTTTCTAAATAATTCAAGTGTTGAATTTTGTAAACTTCCCTTTGGAAACCCAAACTTTAATTTATTCATTTATATTTACACATTTCCTTTCCTTAATAATTGTTTTTTTATGTCATCACTTTTCTTCAACAACTTTATGGCATGATTTTTTAATGCAACTATGTCATATCGAATTACGTAAAATATACTTTTATGATGAATCACATATTTCTTCAAAGTATCAAAGTTTTTTTTAAGAATATTTATAGGAATAACTGTATTCACTAGCAATAAAAAACAAATAAAAACAACTATTACACTAACAATTTTACCAAAAACATTTGGATAAAAAAAACTTACAAATTTCATCGCAAAACCACTACACACAGTAACAATGAGTAAAAATACTGTCATAAATACTAAGTTAAAGTCCATGATGCTATTACGGTACGAAAGGTATTTACAAGCAATCATAGTTGTTGTTAATCCTATAAAAATCAAAAAAAAAGTCTTTAATCCAACAAGACATCCAAACACAACCATTGTGACTATAACTATGGTAAATAATATATTTATTGATAATACCCCTTTATATTTATATCTTAAAATACAAGTATATATTTTACAACGAATATGATATTATAGCATTGTAATCATTAGGGGCCATAGTTAAATGGAAAAACGTATCGTTCGCAACGATAAGGTGTGGGTTCGATTCCCATTGGCTCCATAACTACTAGGATACTATTTTAGCAGATATTTATGACAATTTAAATTACAATGATGGCAACCATGTGAACCTTTACACAATAATACTACTTTTCTTATTAAACACTTTATCGTCAAAAAAATTAAGATAATTACAACTGACAATACTATTATGTTTTGAATCAATTTAAACTCCTTAGCATCATCATACATATTATATATCAAATTATATACCAATTTTGAAAAATTTACCAAGTTGAAATACAATGAACGATGCTATCCATGCAAGACTTGTGTTCCCAACAATGAGCATAGTCAACCATTTATAATTAGATCCTGTTTCTTTGAAAAAAACTATAACAGTTGCTATACACGGTACATATATTAAACAAAAAATAAGGAATGTTATACCTTTGAGCGGTGACCAATTTTTATCTAATTCAAGTTTGCTTTTTAAAGACTGTGAATTTATAGCGTTAGTATTATTTTTTTCTATAGAATAAATTGTGCCTAAAGTACTTATAATTAACTCTTTTGCAGCAAATCCAGCTATTAAAGCGGTTGCCTTGCTACCGTCCATACCTATTGGTTTAAACAAAGGATCAATAACCTTTACAAATTGTTTGGCAATGCTAAATTTTGTTGACGTATTTTCAGAAGTTTTAAGACTCTTACTTGCAAGGATTTTGGGATAAGCAAACAACACCCATATTAAAATTGATACAGCAACAACTACTCCGGCAGTTTTTTTCACATAAAGCCAACCTTTTTCCCACATCTTTAGAAATAATACTTTAAAAGCTGGAATATGATAAGGTGGAAGTTCCATAATAAAATGTGTCTCTTGTCCTTTTATGATTGTCATGTTTAGTATTTTCGCAACGCTTAAAGCAATAATGATGCTTAGAACATATACAGAAAACATTATAATTGCTTGGTATTTAACAGGGAAAAACACCCCAATAATTAAGGCAAACACTGGGAGTTTAGCACCACATATCATAAACGGTACGATAAACATAGTTATAAGTCTATCTCTTTTAAAATCTAAAGTTCTTGTAGCAAGAATACCTGGTACTGCACATCCGTTAATTGAAATTATTAAAGGTAAAAATGATTTACCATGTAATCCAAATTTATTCATAATTTTGTCCATAATATAAACAGCTCTCGCCATATATCCAGAATCTTCGAAAAATGCAATTACAAAAAACATAAATAATATGAGAGGAAAAAATACTAAAACTCCACCTATACCACCAATTATTCCATCTACAATCATTGATTGTAAAATTCCATCTGGAATAGTAACAATAGTTATTTTTTTTAACCATTCAAAAAATAAATTAAAAAGATTTATAACAGGTATTGAGAAAGTAAATGTGAATTTAAAAATTACATACATAACTAATGCAAAAATTGGAAGTCCAAAATATCTATTTAAAACAAATTTATCTATAATATCCGTCATGTCGATTTTATTTTGATCTGTTTTTTTTATAACAATTTTTACAATGTTACTCACAAAAGAATAACGTTTGCTAATTATTATTATCTCTGCTTTCTCTCCAAAATATTTTTCGATATAGTTTCTACCCATTTTAACGTTATACATTATGTTAGAGCAATTAGACACTTGTAAAATTAACCCTAAAATCGACGGCTCATTTTCCAAAAGTTTTAATGCAAGCCAACTTTTAGGAAACTTTAACAATTTAGGATTTTTCATAATAATATTTTCAAGTTTATAAGTTTCATTTTTTATAATTTCACCGTAGTTTATTTTTGTGTTAGATTGTTTCTTACACTTGTTTTTGTGAACATCAAGAATTAAATTAAGAACACTGTGAACTCCTATACCTTTATTAGCAATTGTATTAAATAGAGGGACTCCTAAAAGTTTAGACATCATTTTTTCATCAATAGTTTTTCCTTGAGAAAGTAAAACGTCAATCATATTTAAAGATATTATAATAGGAATATTTAACTCCGTAATTTGAGTAAATAGGTAAAGATTTCGCTCAATATTAGATGCGTCAATTACATTAACTATAATATCTACGTTTCTATTCAAAAGAAAATCTCTTGCTACTATTTCTTCATCAGAGTATGCAGAAAGACTATATATTCCAGGTAAATCAATAAAACTTATATTATATCCTTCATAATTTTTAAAGCCTTCTTTTTTTTCAATCGTAACTCCTGGATAATTACCTATACGCTGTTTGGAACCAGTTAAAATATTAAAAATTGTTGATTTTCCACAATTTGGGTTACCAACAAGAACAACGGTAATGTATTTATCAACAGTATTCATTACCATCCCTCTTTAAAAAAATATGTTTAGCAATTTTATCACTCAAAATAATTTTTGATCCCTTTACTTTAACTATTGTACATCCCTTGTTTTTTATATTTGAGATCACAATTAATTTTTCACTTGGAATAAACCCCATTTCAAGAAGCCTGTAATATGATTTTTTATCACAATTCACAATGATAAATTTGTAGCTTCCAGGAACCGCATTACTTAATACTGTTAGTTTATTGTCATAGATATCTGATTTAGATTTTTCATACTTAATATTTATAAAATTGCTAAACAAAAACTGATAAAACTTGTAAAAAGATCTTATGATCATTGCAACCATACTTACCTCATAATTTTTGAAATAATATTTTACAATATTGCTTATAATAAAACACAATATATAATTAATATCAATAATTTATATATCGATTATATAAACGCATTATATAATTATTTACATTTTCCCAATTTTTAAATATTTTTTTAGACTGGTAATATTTTTGTCATCTTTTAAAAAACACATTTTCAAAAATTTATATAATCTCTCAAATCTATGTATCGTCATTGAACTGATGACGTGTTCTATTTCACAAGCTTCTTTAATTGCAATTTCATTTTTCACAAACAGTAACTTGTTTAAAAAATTACTTAACACATCATGTTTCTTTTGAACTCTAGAAGCTATCTTTAATCCTTCGTAAGTTAAATCAACATATCCATATTTTTCATGTATTGTTAATCCGTTTTTTGTCAAAAAATTTACTGCGACATTGACACTTGAATTTTTAACATTTAAATATTTTGCAATATCAACGATTCTTGCATACTTTTTTATTTTTTTTAAAGTTGCGATGGTTTCTAGATAATCTTCAAGAGAAGCGCTTAAATCTCTAATACATTTATTTTTTTTTAGTTTCTTCATTAAATTATTACCATAAGTGTAAAAAGTTAGAGTAGTATAACTTTTTTCTATATTTCTGTCAAGATGCTTAAAGTGTTAAAATAATATTGTTACATATAACTTTCACTTTAACGAATTTGCAAAAATATACTAAAATATATAAAATTGTGCTGTGTTGTGGTGTTAACTAAAAAAAAGGAGAAATAGAATGAAAAAAATTATGTTAGTTGGAGCGTTTGCTGTAATGCTTGGTTTAGGATTGGTAGCTTGTGGAACTAAAACTGAATCCACAAAAGAGTCGTCTGAGAAAGCAACTGATGGAATAATTGAAGAAACTGCACCATCAACCCAAACCGTTGAGGATTCTGAAACAAATAAAGGAGTATAATTTTTTGTAGGATGATTTTTATCTTCTTAGGTTAAATACAGTTGAAGTTTCTCCTTAGTTAGCCGTCTTCGTAGTTCTGAGTATAAACTCATATAATGAGGACGGCTTACAAATGGAGGTGTTGTATGTCCGTTTTTTACTCAAAAAAACAGCAAAGAAAAACATGATGCTTCTTTATTCTTTCAGAGTGAATTCAAAAGATCCAATCTTAACAGTATCACCGGTAACAGCCCCTGCTTTTTTAAGTTCGTTCTTTAAACCAATTTTTTTCAATATATTTTGGTAACGCATTAATGCTTCATCTTCATCAAATCTAGTCATATTTGTGAGCGATTCTATCTTAGTACCTGTAATAACAAAATTACCATTAACAACATTAATTTTAAATTCAGGTTCATAAACATATTTTCTTACTGATACTACGTTAGTATATATTTTTTCATCAGAATCAGTAACTGATGATTTTTCTAACATTTTTAACATCTCATTAATTAAAATATCAAAATTGTTATCTGTAATTGCAGAGATCTCGAATACCTTCTTGTTTTTTAAATATTTTTTGAAACGTTTTATATATTTTTGAGAATCACATAAATCTATTTTGTTTAAAACTACAATGACAGGTTTTTTTGATATGGATTTCGAATATTTTTGTAATTCATCATTAACTATTCTATAGCTCTCATTGAGATTTTTATCACCAAAGCCAGTAGCATCTATAATGTGTACAAGAACTTTTGTTCGCTCTATATGTCTCAAAAACTCTAACCCAAGACCTTTACCTTTATGAGCATCTTTAACTATCCCAGGAATATCCGCTACTATAAGATGTTTCTTCTTTCTATAATCACATTTAACAACACCTAAATTTGGTACTAGTGTTGTAAATGGATAGCTTGCAATTTTAGGAGTTGCAGCCGAAATTTTTGATAAAAGAGTTGATTTCCCTGCATTAGGAAGTCCTATAAAACCTATATCTGCTATTATACGAAGCTCTAATTTTACTTTTGCAATTTCTCCAAATTCCCCCCTTTCAGCAATTCTTGGAATTGTACGCCTATTTGTTTTAAATGAAAAATTGCCTCTACCACCCCTACCACCTTTAACAACTAAAATCTTCTCATATATATCCTTTAAATCAGCAAAGAATTTATCATTTTTAAAAACTAAAGTTCCTCTTGGAATTTTTATTATTAAATCTTTACCACATTTCCCAAACCTATTTTTTGGAGATCCGTTAAGTCCATCTTCTGCCTTAAATATTGATCTATGAGATAACTTTATAAGACTATCTACATGTGAATCCACTTCAATGTACACACTTCCACCGTTTCCACCATTTCCACCATCAGGCCCTCCAAAAGGAACATATTTCTCCCTCTTGAATGAAATACAACCATTTCCACCTTTTCCAGCTACAACAGAAATACTAATTTTATCGAACACTGATGTAATATAACTCCCATTTTTTACTGTTCAATATTTATATAATATTTGTTCCTAGATTTTCTTTTAAATTTAACTATTCCACTAACTTTTGCGAAAATAGTGTTGTCTCTTCCAATACCTGCATTCAATCCGGGATAATATTTTGTTCCTCTTTGACGCACTATAATAGACCCTGCAAATGCTTTTTGATTTCCGTACACTTTTACACCTAGTCTCTGCCCGCATGAATCACGTCCATTAGATGATGACCCTTGAGCTTTAACATGTGCCATTCATTTTTTCTCCTATCAATAATTTGAATACGTTCTACTATTTTAATATTTCAACTAATATTAATTTTAATAATCTTTAATTCTGTAACATATTGACGATGTCCTTGAAGTTTTTTATACCCTTTTTTAGGTTTTTTCTTAAATACTAAAACTTTATGAGCTCTTTTCTGCGCAATCATTTTTGCAATTACAGTGGCATCTTTAACTATGGGATTTCCAATTATTATTTTATCTCCATTTGCTACTAAAAGAACTTTATCGAAAACAATCTCATCTCCGATTTCAACATGATTAATTTTCTCTGTAGTTATGTTATTACCTTCTTCAACTTTATACTGCTTCCCGCCAGTTTTAACAATTGCATACATATTATTGACACGCTCCTTTATAATCGTTATAATTTATCAAAATGTGATAGATTTATCAAGCTTTATGTTTTTTAAACACATAATGGATAATATAAAAAAAATAAAATTGTTTATAACGTTTCAAGGAGAGTTTTATGTATATTTCAAAAAGGGCACAATTAATTGGATCATCTTCGACACTTGCGATAAATGCGAAGGTAAAAAAACTTAAACAAAAGTTAGTTGATATTGTTAATTTTGGTGTTGGGGAACCAGATTTTAATACAGCAGATAATGTAAAAAATTCTGCAATCCGTGCAATTAATGAAAATTTTACAAAATATTGTCCTGTTGCTGGAACTTTAGAGATCAAAAACTCTATTATTAATAAATTTAAAAGGGATAACAAGCTTAATTATTCTCATGAAGAAATCATAGTTTCAAATGGTGCTAAACATTCTCTTTATAATTTTTTTCAATCTGTAATTGATCCAGGAGATGAAGTTATAATTCCAGCACCGTATTGGGTTTCCTATCCAGATATGGTAATTCTTGCTGGTGGAAAACCAGTAATAGTTCGAACAGATGAAAAAACAAATTTTAAGATAACTTCTGCAGATATAGAAAAAGTTTTAACATCAAAGACAAAAGTTGTTGTGATTAACTCACCTTCAAATCCTACGGGATTTGCCTATACAGTTGAAGAACTTAAAGCAATAGGACAAACATGCGTAAAAAATAAACTTCTTATAGTTTCAGATGAAATATACGAAAAATTTGTGTACGATGATTTTAAATTTACGTCTATTGCAAAAATATCGCCAAATATAAAAAAAATTACTACCGTAGTAAACGGAGTTTCTAAAACGTATTCTATGACAGGTTGGAGAATAGGATATGCTGCAGGTGCTAAAGATATTATTGAAGCAATGACAAAAATACAAAGTCAATCAACTTCAAATGCTTCTTCGATTTCAATTAAAGCTGCAATAGAAGCACTTGATGGAACACAAGAATATGTTGAGTCAATGAGAAATGAATTTAAGAACAGAAGAAATTATCTTGTTGAAAGACTTAATGCAATAAAAAATGTTATATGTATAAAACCTAAAGGGGCATTTTATATTTTTCTAAACATAAAAACTTTTTTAGGGAGAAATTTTAGTGGCAAAATCATAAATACAGATGTTGAATTCGCAAATTATCTGCTTGATGTAGCTAAAATTGCAGTTATTCCAGGTTCGGCATTTGGTATTGATGGATACATAAGGTTCTCATATGCTGTTTCTATGGGAGATATTAAAAAAGGTATCGATAGACTTGAAAAAATTTTGACGCATACGTGAAAAATTAAATACTAAAAAATATCTATTGAAACTGGACAATGATCAGAGCCGAGAACTGAATTATGTATACTTGCAGCTTTTAGTTGTGTGATTGCATCTTTTGATATAAAAAAATAATCTATTCTCCATCCAATATTTTTTGACCGCGCAGCAGTTTTATAATCCCACCATGTATAGTTGCTATGTTCTTTATTAAAATATCTAAACGTATCAATGTACCCTAATGAAACAAGCTCACTAAGTTTTTCTCTTTCTTCAAGCATAAATCCTGATTTTTTTGCATTTTCTTTAGGGTTTGCTAAATCTATAGGATAGTGTGCTGTATTATAATCACCACATATAATCACGATTTTATTTTTAAACTGTTTTAAATACTCTATTAAATTATCATAAAATTGTATTTTATATTTAAGACGTTCTAATGATGCTCTACCATTTGGAAAATAAATATTAAAGAGAATGAATTTTTCAAAGTCGATCATAAGTATTCTTCCTTCATTATCAAAAGTACTTTTAATATCTGTTTTTATAATTTTATGTTTAATTTTTGACCATACAGCAACACCACTATAACCTTTTTTTAATGCACTAGAACAATGAAAATTATATCCATTAATTTTTTTTACATTTTTTGGAAATTGCATTTCATGTGCTTTTGTTTCTTGAATACAAACTATGTCAGCGTTTACATTTTTAAACCAGTCTACAAATTTTTTTTTATAGATTGCTCTTATACCATTAACATTCCATGAAATCATTTTCAAAATTACACCTCATATAAGTAATAATTTATATGCCATATTTATTATTTCTTTTTGTTTTACAAATGAAAGTAAACTAAGAGTATGTTCTATATTAGTCCATTTTATTTCAGATATCTCGTTTTTATCAAAATTAGTGGTATCATCTTCGAGTGCTAAAGCAAGAAAATATATTGAATGTTTTTCTATTTTTTTGCTATTTATGATGTAAACATCTTCTTGTCTAAAGTTTTCAAAAAAACTGAGTTTTTTAATACCTGTTTCTTCAAAAATTTCTCTTTTTGCTGTTTCAATTTCATTTTCTCCTTTTTCAACGTGTCCTTTTGGAAATCCCCATATTTTATTTACTTTTGACATCACAAGCAAAAATACAGGACTACCATTTATCATTTTGTAAACTATTGCACCACATGAGAATTCTTTTAGCATTACATCTCTCCACTATTCTTTTTAACTGATATTATCTTTTTTAAGTAAGTAGATCACAGTATACGCGATATATTTTGCGGCTTTTGGTAAAGCTACTTCATCAATATTAAACTTATTATGATGCCACGAATATGATGTATTCCTATTTTTAGATGTTCCTATATACATATATGAACCAGGTGTAGTATTTAAATATTCAGAAAAATCTTCGCTACCCATAGATGGTTTATCTAGTATCTCAACATTTTTTTTACCATAAAAAATTTTAGCAGTTTTAATACATGTCTCAGTAATTGTATGTGCGTTAATAATAGCATCGCCTATTTTGTCATAAAAAATTCTGCACTTAACTTTATAAGCTATCTCTATAGCTTTAAGTTTGTTTAAAATACTTATTTTTATGAAACTTCTTGTTTCTTTGTTAAGACTTCTAACAGTACCATGTATTATTACTTTCTTACAAAGAGTATTATATGAATCACCACCCTCAATTTTACCAAAAGTTATAACTGCAGGTTCTAGAGGGTCTAACTCCCTTGAAACAATACATTGAATCATATTAATAAGAACAGATGCTGCAACTAAAGCATCTTTTCCATTATGAGGATAAGCGCCATGTGCTATAGTACCAATGATTTCTATCTTTAATTCATCAACAGAAGCCATCATAATCCCAAATTTTAACCCGATTTTACAAGTTTTTATCCACGGACTAACGTGAATTCCTAAAATAAAGTCAACGTTTGGATTTTTTAAGGCTCCACCATTAATCATAGTTATTGCACCATTAGAAGTTTCCTCACTCGGTTGAAAAATAAACCTAATATTACCATTTAATTCAGTTATCTTTTGTTGTAAAATTTTTGCAGCACCAAGTACTATTGCAATATGCCCATCATGTCCACAAGCATGCATTACACCATTCTTTATAGATTTATACTTAACTTTATTATTTTCACAAATTGGCAAAGCATCAATGTCAGCTCTTAACGCTACTGTTTTACCATTTTTTGATCCATTAAGTGTTCCTATTACACCTGTCCCTATGAATTTATATTGTATTTTTAGTTCCGTAAGTTTTGACACAATAAATTTTGATGTGTTATGTTCATTTCCACTCAATTCAGGATTTTTGTGTATGTGTCTTCTTATATTTATAACTTCAGTATCAAAAGTCATGTTTTATATCTCCTAATATTTTTATAATAGCATATATGTATTATTTCCAATAATGTCTCTCGGAATAACACTAAGTATACCTTTATCCTGTTATGTAATTCACCTGTGAGCCCATAGACAAAATAACTGTAAATTTTACAGCTTCAAAAAAACTAGTCGTAAAATTCACAAAAAAGATATTATTCCACTTAATACATTACCACTTCCAGCTGTTGCCATTACATGAGTAACTTGTATTATTTATTTGTTTTTATTTCTGAATACTATTATTACCTTTAAGTATGCAAATAAGAGAACATGTTTTTGCAAAGTTTTCTACTATTTTTCTTCTATTGCTTTTTATTATATTATAATTGAAATTACATTTAAAAATTTTGAAAATTCAAACAGGTGTTATTATAAGTTTTAAAATATTAGCATCTTTTTTAAAACTAGGGCCTTTCTATAATGATAGATTAAGCTTTCTTTAATTTGATAAAATTAAGAACATCTGAAGCTGTTTTATATATAAAAACATTATTAAAACATATCCATAATATTTTATATTTATAACAATTAGAGTTCCTTTTCAATTTTAAAATAAAATTTTCTATTTCTTGTTTTTTAATTTTTATCTAAAAAATAATAGCAACTGCTGTAACATATTTTTTAGTATGTGACATTGATACATCTATTCTTTTACATTTTTTATTTTTGATATAAACCTGAGGTTTACCTTTTTTAGTATTTTTAATAGATATATCAGTGATGCTAAAATTTTTATTTCTTATGTTTAATGCTTTCCAAACAGCTTCTTTTGCAGCAAATCTTGCTGCTAAATATTGTGCTGAGTTTTCTTTTGTAAGTGAGTATAATATTTCTTCTTTTACAAAAACACGTTTCAAATATTTTTTATTATTTACATATTTTTCAAACCTTTTAACTTCTTCTATATCTATACCTATATTCATATTAATAAAACCTTTTTTATACTAAACGACATAAACAAAAACATAATTATAAAACTCAAATAAAATTTAGCATAAAATTACTCTACTGTAACCGATTTAGCAAGATTTCTTGGTTGATCTACATCATAACCAAGAAAAACTGAAGTGTAATAAGCTAAAAGTTGTAATGAAACCACAGTCATAATAGGTGATATGAATTCTCCAGTTTGAGGAATATAAATAATATACTTACTTTTACTAGCAATTTCCCTATCATCTCGCTCCGCTATTATTACAGCGATTCCACCTCTAGCTTTAACTTCTTCTATATTTGAAACCATTTTTGTATATACTCTACTACTTTTCATAGCTATCGCAACAACAAACATAGATTTATCTATTAAAGCTATTGGTCCATGTTTCATTTCACCAGCTGCGTATCCTTCAGCATGTATATAAGAAAGTTCTTTAAGCTTTAAAGCTCCTTCTAGAGCTATTGGATAATTTATATGCCTTCCTAAATACAAAATTTTATTTTTATTCATTTTTTTTACAAATACCTTAGCAACATTACGAACATCTTTTGATTTTTTCAAAAATTGAAAAATTTTTGAAGGAATCTCCCATAACTCCTTTAAGTATTTTTTTAGCTCTTCATTTGTAAGTTTTTTTCTTTTATAGCCCCAATCTAATGCAAGCATATAAATGATACTTAGTTGACTTGTGAAGGCTTTTGTTGAAGCAACTCCTATTTCTGGACCACACTGTGTGTAAATTACATTTGTAGATTCACGACTTATACTTGAATCAATAACATTACATATTGCAATAGTTTCACATCCTTCACTTTTTGCAAGTCTTAGAGCTGCTAATGTATCCGCAGTTTCTCCAGATTGTGAAATAACTATGACCAATTTTTTTTTATTTAAAATAGGACCTCTATATCTGAATTCAGAGGCTATATCTACTTCTGTTGGTATTTTTGCAAAATTTTCGAATAAAAATTTTGAGATAAGTCCAGCATGATATGCTGTTCCACATCCAACAACACAAATATTTGATATATTTTCAACGTATTTTTCATCAAATTTAATTTCTTTGATATGAATTTTCCCTTCGTTTATATAAATTCTATCTCTAAAAGTTTCCTCTATTGTATGTGGTTGCTCAAATATTTCTTTTAGCATAAAATGTTTATATCCATTTTTTTCAGATTGCATAGTATCCCATTGTATATTTTTTATTTCTCTTATTTTTACGTTATTTTTAATATCTTTTATAATCACTTTTTCAGCTGTAATTTCTGCAATGTCACCATTTTCAAGAAAAATCATATTGCGTGTATAAGGAAGTAATGCTGGTATATCAGAAGCTATAAAATTTTCACCTTTACCTAATCCAATAATTAACGAAGCATCTTGTTTTGCACATACTATTTTATCTGGTTCTTCTGTACACATTATTCCTAATGCGTAAGAACCTTTTATCATAGTTAAAATTTTTTGAACAGTATGCAATAAATTATTTTTATAATTTTTTTTTAATAAATGAGCTATTATCTCAGTATCAGTTTCAGACTTAAATTTTGGAGCTTTTTTCATAAATTTTGTTTTTAATTCTATGTAGTTTTCTATTATTCCATTGTGAACGATAACGATGCTTTCTGTAAAATCAGTATGAGGATGGGCATTCTCTTTTGATGGTTTACCATGTGTAGCCCAACGAGTGTGTCCTATTCCTATATTAGCGTTTATGAAATTCTTTTTAAGAATTACATCAAGATTATACAGTTTACCAACACTTTTTATTATTTTAAATTTTTTATTTGCAATAACTGCTAATCCTGCAGAATCATAACCTCTATATTCAAGCTTTTTCAATCCTTTAAATATTACATTAATGGCATTATTATTTTTACCTACATATCCAATAATTCCACACATCTTTAACTCCTTATCGTTTAAAATATTTTAAATTATTTACATCTTTTCTAAATTTTATTCAGTAATCAGCAATTTCTTTTTTGATACTGTTTAGTATATCATCCGATATAATTTTAATAATCTTAACATCTTTACCTTCAACCATAATTCTTATAAAATTTTCAGTACCAGAATATCTTACAAGTATACGCCCGTTTGGCCCAAGCATTTTTTTATAACTTTCAATAAGATTATGAGACTTTAAAAGCTTCTCAATAGGAACTTTTTTTATAACTCTTTTACTAATAAGTATTTGTGGAAATTTCTTAATTACATACATAAATTCTGACATAGTTTTGTTTTCATCATCTAATGCTGTAAGTAGCATGATTGAACTTAAAATTCCATCCCCCGTAGGTAAAATATCTTTAAATATAAAGTGTCCAGATTGTTCGCCACCAAATGATGTTTTATTTTTGATCATATTTTTAATAATATATTTGTCACCTATTTTTGCAAATATCACTTTTATGTTCTCTCGTTTCATTGTGTGTAAAAGTCCCATATTTGCCATAGTCGTTGTAACTAGAGTATGATTTTTAAGTTTTTTTTTATTTTTTAACCAAATCGCCATTGAAGCAAGGAAAAAGTCACCATCATTTACAATACCATTTTCATTGATGCATACTAATCTATCAGCGTCACCATCAAAAGCAAATCCACAAAACGCTTTATGTTTTTTTACAACAGTTGAAACTTGTTCTGGGTACAATGCTCCACAATCTAAATTTATATTTTTACCATTTGGGTTATTATTTAGCACAATGACAACAGCCCCAAGTTTTTTAAAAATGTAAGGAGCACATTTATATGAAGATCCATTAGCACAATCTATAACTATTTTTTTACCTTTAAGGTAGTCTCTATTAAATTTTTCTATAATAAATTTCTCATAGAGCTTTAAAAATTGTAAATTTTCTTTTATTACTATATTTTGATATGATACAGTTGTTTTTAAATTAAGGTATTTATTTATTTTTTTTTCAATTCTCGATTCTATAAAATCTTCAAGCTTAAATCCATTTGAGTTAAAAACTTTTATACCATTATCCATATATGGATTGTGGCTAGCTGATATAACTATTGCAGCAGAGTATTTACCGTTGCGCATAATAAAAGAAGCAGCTGACGTAGGCATTACCCCAGCGAAAATTGGTTTTAGTCCAGCACTTAAAATTCCTTTCGCAAGCTCTTTTTGTATTCGTATACCAGACTCTCTCGTATCACGAACAACAAGGATATTTTTTTTATTACTCAAAATTTCAGCTATTGATTTACCAATAATCCTAAGAGTAACATCATCAAAAGGAAATTTTGAAGCATTCCCTCTTATTCCATCAGTTCCAAATAATTTCACTTTATTTTTCTTACCATATACAGCTAATTTTAAATTAATAATCTTCTTTTATCTTGCATATTAATTTCATATTTATGTTGATTTATTTTTTTTAAACAGTACTTCTTACACATTTTTAAAAACTTTCATTATTTTCAAAGTATTTATTGTTTCTTTTACATCATGCACTCTTAAAATATCTGCACCGCAAAAAGCTGTAAGAAAATTTGCAACAACAAATGAAGACTTATTTTCACCTGCAAGAATTTTAACAAATTTTTTTCGCGATACAGCACCTACTACAGTACCAAGTGTTGAAAAAATACCAATGTTTTTTATTAACTCAACGTTATGTTCTAAATTTTTACCAAACCCAGGTCCAGGATCAACAGCAATATTTTGCTCTTCTATACCAAAAGTCATAGCATATTCTTTCCGTTTATAAAGAAATTCATATACTTCTGAAGTGCAATTTTTATATTCAGGATTTATTTGCATATCTTTAGGAGTTCCTTTCATATGCATAAGTATAACACCAGCTTTTGTATTTGCAATAAGTTTTGATAATTTTTCTTTACCTTGTCTTAAAGCAAAAATATCGTTGATTATATCAGCTCCCTCATCAATGGCTATTCTTGCCGTCTCATATTTATAAGTATCTATAGAAATAGGGATATTAACATTTTTTCTTATTTTTTTTAGAGCAGGAAGCAATCTACTTATTTCTGTTTTTGCATCTACAAAATTAGTTCCAGGTCTCGAAGATTCCGCACCTATATCTATTAATTTAGCACCAAACTTTTCAAAATTAATTGCTTGTCTTAACGCTTTGTCGGAACTAATAAATCCATCTCCAGAGAAGGAAAATGGATCCATATTTATAATACCCATAACAACTGGTACTGACGTATTTATAAATTTTTCTCTACATTTAAAAATTTTTTTCCTAGGTATAATATTCTGAAATTCTAATGCAACTTCTTTTAACCCAAATGGTTGTAAATAAAGCTTATTTATAAGTTTTTCAATTTGAACTAAAGTAACGAATAAAACTACATTAGAAATTCCTTGTTTAAACTTACTAACGTCTTCATTTACTGCTGCATCTGCTCCTACAGAGATAGCTTCTTGCTTTAAAATGTTTGCAGCCCTATTATCTATATTTTCTATAATTATTGGGTTAAAAACACCTTTCTTTGCAAGATTGTCTTGTATAATATAATTACAACCAACATATTTTAAAAGTTTTAAAACATCACTTAAATTATTGATATTTACTTTTCTTATTATCATTTCATTTTCAAAATACAATTATTTATTTTGATTTTTCCGATCTAACAACACAAGGATCCATTCCTAGTAATAATAATATTTCTAAACATTTTTTAGTATCTTTGCAAAAAATACCGCGTTTCACAAATGTAATTACTTTTGTTCCAAAATTTTTAACATCTTTAGTCATGCTAATACATAAATGCTTTGCTTCAATAATAACGATAACTCCTTGAGGCTGTATAGATAATACTATAGTATCCGCAATCTGTTTCGTAAGTTTTTCTTGCAGTTGCAATCTATGCGCAAAAATTTCAATTAATTCTACAAACTTGGATATTCCTATAATTTTATCATTTTTAGGTATATATGCTATGTGTGCTTTGCCAAAAAAAGGCAACAAATGATGTTCACATATAGAATAAAAAAAAATATCTTTAACTAAAATTACTCCATTATTATGATCTTCTATAGTATAACACGTTGATGTGAATTTTAACGGATTAATAACATTACCAGATAATATTTTTTTATAAAATTTTACAACTCTTTCAGGTGTACGTTTGAGACCTTCCCTATTTAAATTCTCACCAAATGACTCAAGCAAAAGTTTTACAGCTTTTTGCGCTTTTTTTTCATCAAAATTAGATATTTTCACTTTGAAAAATTTAACTCTCTATATTATCATTACTTTCTTTATTATCTTTCGTATTGAAACAAACATTATCTTTGTGTGATACTATACCATCTATATCTTCTCCGCTTAAATTTTCTTTATCTAAAAGAGAATCTACAATTTTATTCAAAGTATTTATATTATCACTAATAATTTTATGAGCTTTATCTCTTGCAATGTCTATAATATTTCTTACTTCTTCATCTACAAGTTCAAATATTTTCCCAGAATGTCTTGAACCTCTCGAAATATCTCTTCCTAAAAATATTTCTTCATTCGGCTTTTGTAAAGCTATAGGACCTACCTTATCACTCATACCAAACTCAGTAACCATATTCATAGCTATTTCAGTAGCCACTGCTATATCATTTTGCGATCCAGTAGTAATTTCAGAAAAAATAAGCTCTTCAGCACTACGACCTCCAAATAATATTGCAAGTTTCTCCAAAAGCTCCGATCTTGAAGTTAAATACTTATCTTCTTTAGGTAACTGCAATGTGTATCCCAAGGCAGGTCCTCTAGGCATAATAGATACTTTATGAATTGGGTCTGCTGTAGGCAAAAACTTTGCAACAATAGCATGTCCAGCCTCATGATAAGCAATAATCTTTCTTTCCTTTTCAGATAATAAACGTGATTTTCTTTGTGGCCCAGCAAGTATTCTATCTATTGCCTCCTCTATATTTTTCATATTCACGGTTTTTTGTGAGTTTCTAGCAGCAAGTAAAGCAGCTTCATTTACAATATTAGCAAGATCAGCACCTACAAAGCCAGTTGTCCTTCTTGCAATAACATTTAAATTTACATCTGCATCAAGTTTTATACTCTTTGAGTGGACATTAAGTATTTCTTTTCTATCATTAAGACACGGACTTGGGACCACAATATGCCTATCAAACCTTCCAGGTCTCAAAAGTGCTGGGTCTAGAACATCCGGCCTATTAGTTGCTGCAATTAAGATTACACCCTCTTTAGTATCAAATCCATCCATTTCTACAAGAAGTTGGTTTAGTGTTTGTTCTCTTTCATCATGACCACCTCCAATTCCAGCAAATCTACGCCTGCCAACTGCATCAATTTCATCCACAAATAATAAACACGGTGCTGATTTTCTACCTTTTTCAAATAAATCCCTAACTCTAGAAGCACCCACACCAACAAACATTTCTACAAATTCAGAACCACTAGCAGAAAAAAAAGGAACATCAGCTTCACCGGCAACTGCTTTCGCAAGCATTGTTTTGCCTGTACCTGGAGCCCCAAAAAGCAAAACGCCCTTTGGAATTTTACCTCCAAGTTTTTTAAATTTTTCAGAATCTTTTAAGAATTCTATTATCTCCTTAAGTTCTTCTTTAACTTCATCACAACCTGCAACATCTTTGAAAGTAATTTTTTTTACAATATTATGTTCTGCAATTTTAGCTTTTGTTTTACCAAAAGACATAGCTTGCTTACTTCCTGACTGCATGCCACGCATCATCCAAAACCAAAATAAAATTAAGAGTATAACTGGAGCCCAATTTAACAATATTGGGCCAATCCACCCATTTTTTTCCATAGCCACAAATTCTGATACTTTATTATCTTCCATATCTTTTATGAGATTAGGATCTTTCATAGGTATAGTTTTAAAAGTTCTTAAATTCCCATCATCATCTTTAAATTGTCCTTTAATAAATTCTGGAGCAACTAAAACTTTTTGAACTCTCTCTGCTTTAATATATCGTTTAAACTGAGAATACCCTAATGTAATTTCATGATCTGTTTGTCTAGAATAATTTGCAACCATAGCTACAACAACGAACGATACTATCCAAAAAAGTATAATCCATGGATTTTTCCTTTTTATTTTCATTTAATAAACTCCTTTTAGATTCGCTGTATCAAGGTAATTCTATAAGAAATCCATTACAATATCCATCACAAATTTTAGATCAAGACTTCGTATAAAAGGATCAGCACAGAAGATAAAACTACTATTTTAAATTTAAACTGCAATGATTAATTCGTAAATATTACTTCTTTACAATACTTAAATAAAACATAATATTTCAAATCCATATGTCCCATCTTTAAATATTAACACTTCTATTTCGCTATGTTATGTTTTTTTTTCATGAACAAAACAGGCCATGTTAGATGATTCTATTTTAAAAATCCAATCACTAGAGAACCTGTAAATAGACATATCAGTTAACATAATTTTACGCATTATTAAGTCGATATGATAATTATATTTTTTTTTAGGTAATATTCTCTTTAAAATCCTAAACATTACCGCTTTATTATATCGTAAAAACATTGGTAAATCAAGCAAAATCTTATTACCTAAAGTTTTAACACATTGCTTTAAATGTTCATCTATAATTGTTTCTAAATATTCATCTTCTCTTGCTCTTATACAACTTAAAGTAAAAATATGTTCAATAACCATAGGATTTATATCTTTACAAATAGGTATAAGTGACAATCTTATTTTATTTCTCGTATATATATCTTTAAAATTAGATTTATCAACACAAAACGGTATTTTTTGTTTTTCAATATATTCTTCTATTAAATTCCTATTAACTGGAAGTAATGGACGTATTAAAGTAAGATTTTTTCTTAACTGTCTTACCATTGGTATTCCAATAAAATTCCCACTCCCCCTTAAAAGCCACATAAAAACAGTTTCAGCATTGTCATTTGAATTATGTGCAGTGGCTATTACATTAGAATTATTTTGTTTTGCAATTTTTTTTAGAAATGAATATCTTAAGACCCTTCCAGATGTTTCAATCGAAATTGACTTTTTTTGAGAATATTTTTCTACTTCTATTTCTTTAAAAATACAACTTATTTTAAGTTTATCCGCAAAAGATTTTACTATTTTCATTTCTAACTTAGAATCTTCCCTTATATTATGATTAAAATTAACAACTAAAAGATTAACGTCTATTTTCTTTTTAAGACGCCAAAATAAGTGTAACATACACATGGAATCCATACCACCTGATATTGATAAAACGATTTTATCACTGTGTGTAACAAGACTGTTACACAAGATATTTTTATAAAAAATATCCCATGTTCCCATTTTTTAAAATTCCTATTTTCGTTCAAAGCCACAAAAAATGTAGTGTAGTCAATTACAGAGTATTTTGTTATTTTTTCTGTTTCTGTTTTCTCAAAAATAAATAACAGTAAGCAAATTAATGAAAGAGAAGAAAAAATATTATTATTTCATAATCAATGAAATTTTAACAACTTATTAGTACCATATATCGTAAGTTTTTTATATGACATTTGTTAAATGTCAATAAGTTTCATTTTTCAAAAATTTTATTGAAGTTTCTAATGTTTCTGAACTTAATACATCCATTGTTCCTTTATATGATAAATTTTTAAAATTACCTTTAGGTATTATAGCTTTTTTAAAACCCAATTTTTCTGCTTCTAAAAGTCTTTCAGATGAAAATGACACTGAACGAATTTCACCTGCAAGCCCAATTTCACCAAAAACAATTACGTCTTTAGGACATATAAATTTTAAATTTGCAGATGCTATAGCACAAGCAACAGCTAAATCTATAGACGTTTCCCTAATTTTTATACCACTTGCTATGTTTATAAAAATATTTTGCATCTCAAGTGAAAAATCTAATGTTTTTTCTAAAACAGCTATAATGATAGTAACACGATTTACATCGTAACCTAAAACCATTTTACGTGGTATACCAAAAGCTGTTCGCGAAGTTAAAGCTTGTACTTCTATGAGAATTGGTCTAATGCCTTCCATAGATACGGTAACTATACTACCAGCAATATTGGTTACACGCTCTTCTAAAAAAACAAGAGATGGATTTAAAATTTCAGAAAAACCTGAAGAATCCATTTTAAAAATACCTATTTCACTTGTAGGCCCAAATCTATTTTTATATGCTCTTAATATTCTATATGTATGCTGACGTTCACTTTCAAAATATAGTACTGTGTCTACCATGTGCTCCAAAACTTTAGGACCTGCTAAATCACCATCTTTTGTAATATGTCCTAAAAGAAAAACGACTACATTTTTTGACTTTGCAAGTTTTAAAAATTCAGATGCACTCTCTTTTATTTGTGTAACAGTTCCTGGTATGCTTGAAATTTCTGGGTTATAAATTGTTTGAATTGAATCTATAATTAAGAACTTAGGACATATTCTATCTACTGCACCCATGATGTTTTTTATGTTTGTTTCCGCTGCTAAAAAAATATTATCTTTCACTACTTTAAGACGTTCTGCATGAAATTTAATCTGCGAAAGCGATTCTTCACCAGATATATAAAGAACTACACCATTATCACTCAAAGCATTTGACATATGCAACATTAATGTTGTTTTTCCTATACCAGGTTGTCCACCTAAAAATATAAAAGACCCAGGTACAATACCTCCACCTATCATATTATCAAATTCTTTTATACCAGTTTTATATCTAGAAAAGTTTTTAATAAAAATATCTTTTAATTTAAAAATATCAGCGGAATCTTTCGATGCAAGATTTTTTTTTGAATTATTCGGAAGTTTTTCTTGTTTAAAGCTATTCCATAATCTACATGCTGGACATCTACCAAGCCATTGAATAGACTCGTACCCACAACTTTGACATAAAAACTTAAATTTCATTTTAATTTTCATAATTATAAATGACATACAACAAACAAAACAAAAAAAACTAATAGCATAAATAAATTATCTTGAGCAACTTATTACTAAACAATTATTCTTGGAATACGCGGAGATATAGTACATGTAATTTCATAATTTATTGTATTTTGTATTTTAGCAAGTTCATCAACTTTTATCTGTTCTTTGCCTTGAGAACCTATTAAAACCACCTCATCTCCTAGTGTAACACCCTTCACATTAGTTACATCTATCATTGTCATATCCATTGTGATTTTTCCAATAACTGGACAACGTTTCCCATGTACTAAAACATTACATCTATTAGAGAGCAATCTATTATAACCATCAGCATAACCTACAGGAATTGTTGCAATAACAGAAGCCTTATTAGTAACAAAAGTTCTTCCATAGCTTACACAAAAACCAGAAGGGACTCTATTCAAGAAAGATATTTTTGTTTTCCATGAAAGAACAGGCTTAAGTTTTAAAAATCTATCTATATATTTAAAAGGTGTAAGTCCATAAATGCTCAAACCTACACGTACCATATCTAGGTGGAATGATGTATTCTTAAAAAGTGTTGCAGAGTTGGCAGCATGTGCTACAAACTTTAATTTGAGATTTGCACGTGCAAATTTAATAATCTTTGAAAATATTTCAAATTGCGATTGCGTAAAAATTGGATCTGTATCTGCAACTGAAAAATGTGTATACATCCCCTCCATATTTATTCTTGTACTTTGAGCAATTTTTCGTAATATTGAGTATGAGACTTCAGGCATTGCACCTATTCTTCCCATCCCAGTGTCTATTTGTAAATGAAAATTAATTTTTTTATTTAATTTTGTTGATAGATGTTCCAAAACAGATATCTCCGTCATCGTAGAGACTGTTGGGATTAATGAATGAACAAGTGCTACATTGAGATTTTCAAATGGGTAAATATTACCTAAAATCAACACATTATTTTTTATACCTGATTCTCTTAACTGTATACCTTCTTCAATAGAAGATACTGCAATACAATATACACCAGCTTTTTGCGCTTCTTTGGCCAATATTATTCCACCATGTCCATAGGCATTGGCTTTCATAACAATCATAACTTTAGTATCTTTTGCAACATGCTCCTTAATTTTTTTCATATTGAAATGAAAATCACTCTTGTCAATTTCAACCCAGTTTTGCGTAAAAAAAAACACCTGTTTTTTTTTGTTGTCCTTAGCTATAATATTCGCATTTAAAAACTGTTTTTTCATTGATAATCATCCTGTTTGGACTCATTTGAGAATTTTGTATATTCTCCCTCGAAAATTAAATTTATACTTCCGGTAGGTCCATTCCTTTGTTTACCAACTATGAGCGTTGCTTTTCTTTGCAGATTAATGTCTTCTCTATTGTAATACCCTTCTCTATAAAGCATCACAACTAAGTCAGCATCTTGTTCAATTGCTCCTGAATCTCTTAGGTCAGATAACTGCGGTTTATTATCTTTTCTACCTCTATCTTCTGTTCTCCTTGATAACTGAGATAGAACAAGCACAGGTATATCTAAATCCTTTGCTAATGCTTTAAGTGATCTTGAAATATCTGATACTTCTTGTTGACGTGATTCAAATTTTTTACCTGCACCGTGTATAAATTGAATATAATCCACTATTATTAAAGACAAAGCGTTTCCTTTCGCATCAAGCTCTGTAGCAAGTTTTCTTGCTCTCGCCCTAAGTTCTATAATATTTATATCAGAATCATCATCGATAAAAATTGGAGATTCTGCAATTTTACTTGCAGCACTAGTAAGTTTTAGCCAATCAGAACTATTATATTGTCCATTTCTTAATTTACTTGCGTTTACCCGGGCTAGAGATGCAAGAAATCTAGACATTAGCACTTCCTGTTTCATTTCAAGAGAAAAAATAGCTATTGGTTTTTTTTCTACAACGGCTACATGTTCTGCAATATTTAAAGCAAAAGCTGTTTTCCCCATCGACGGACGTGCAGCTAAAATTATAAGATCTGATGGATGAAGACCTGCGGTTTGAGAATCAAAATCAACAAATCCAGTTGCTAATCCTGAAATTTCTTTCGGATTAGAATGTAATTTTTCTAACCTTTGAAGCATTGGTAACACAAGTTTTGAGACACTTGTAAAACCCTTTTTGCTTTTTTGTCGTGAAATACTAAATAAAGCTCTTTGTGATTTATCTAAAATTTCTTCAGGAATATTTTTTTCACTAAATGCATCATTTACTATTGTAGAACCTATGTTAATAAGCTGTCTTGAAATTGATTTATCACGTACAATCGATGCATAGTGTTCTACATTTGCAGCTGTTTGTACAGAGTTAATTAAATTTGTTAAATAAGATGCACCTCCTATTTGTGCAAATGTTCCATTTTTTTTTAAACATTCAGAAACCGTAAGCAAATCAACTGGCTGATTTTCAATAAAAAGTTCGTAAATGACAAGAAATATTCGTTTATGTGTTTCTTTATAAAAATCGTTCTCATTTATTATATCTACAACCTTTAATATTGCTTCTTTTTCTATAAACATTGCACCCAAAACTGCCATTTCTACATCTATAGCTTGAGGAGGAATTTTCTCAACAATATTCATTTTATGATACACCAATACTTTCTATATTTTTAGCTTTGTTCAATATAAATTTTAAATTCTCAATTAAAGCAATAAACATAGAAAAACTTTTTATTTTACTCTCCAACAATAGAAAGTTTTATTTTAGCAATAACATTATGATGAAGCCTTACACCAATCACATAATTACCAATCCTCTTTATATTTTTGTAAAGCATAATATCCCTTTTGTTTATTTTAAAACCTTTATTTTCGCAGGCATCTGCAATAACTACATTGTTCACAGATCCAAAAAATTTTTGATTTTCTCCAACTTTTACTTTTACAACAAATTCAGACGCTTCCATTTCTGAAGCAATTTTTTTTGCTGAAGCTACCATTTCATCATTCTGTTTTTTGAGTCCTATTTTCTTTTTTTCCCATATTTTTATGTTTTGAACATCAGCCTTTACGGCAATATTTTTAGGGATAAGATAATTCCTTGCAAAACCATCTGAAACTTCTTTTATCTCACCACATTGTCCCAAATTAGCAATACTAGATTTTAGTACGACTTTCATTTTCCCTCCAATACTCAAAGGCACATTGTTGTATATGTTGTAATGTATCCACCTACACTAGGAAAAATGCTCAACTCGATGTTGTTGTAAAAGATAAAAGCGCTAGCATTCTTGCCCTTTTAATAGCTGTATCAAGCTCTCTTTGGTGACTTGCACACGTTCCAGTTATATGCCCCGAAAAAATTTTTCCATTTTCTGTTATAAATGTTCGAAGCAAACTGACGTTTTTATAATCTGCCACAATTTTATCAGCACAAAATCGACATATTTTTCTCCTTACAGATGCATTTTTTCTAAATTTCCCATTACGCTTATGCCCATCAACTGAAACACTTTGTTGTGATTTTGAATGTTCAAAACGTTTCTTAACAAAGAATGACATATTTCTTTTGCCCTCCAATTTATTACTACTATAAATATTTTAAAATGGCACATCTTCATCATTTCTTATATCTTGAGACTCATTTAAAACATTATCATCAGGAGATTTTGGCCATACAGTCGCCATAGAATCTTGTTTTACTACAAAAAGAAATTGTATTCTTGAAACTACAACTTCTAAACGACTTTTTTTTGTACCATCACTTCCTTCCCATTTATTAGTTTGAAGTCGCCCCTCAATATATACAGGATATCCTTTTTTTAAGCGTTCATTACACCTTTCAGCTTGATCACCCCAAACAATAATAGGGACAAATGTAGGATCGGCATCTTTCCATTGTCCTGTAGTAATATCCTTCATTCTTCTACTAATAGCCACATCAAATGAACAAACTGCTTTACCAGTTCCGGTACGCCGTAATTCAGGATCTTTCGTAAGTCTCCCCATTACGATAACGCTATTTTGCTCAGGTAAACGAAGACTGTTGTTCGGTTGTTGATTCATTATTCTTTTCCTCCGCTGCTTGTGTTATCTTAGACATTTGCTTAGTAAACTTATTATTTTCAATTTTAATTGTTAAAAATCTTAATACAAAATCATTAAATTTGAAAAAATTTTCGAGTGTATTAATTGTTTCCTTATTGCCACTAAACTCTATTCTAATATAATTCCCATCGTAAAATCCATTTATAATATAGGCTAATTTTCTTTTTCCAAGTTGTTGTACTGCTCTTACAACTCCTTTTGAAATTTCTATGTTTTTTGTTGCTTTTGCAATGATTTCTCCAATTTTTTCAGCTTGCAGATCCGGAGAAATTATGAAAATGCTTTCATAATTCATAACCTCTATGCCCCCTTCTTAAAATTTATTTAAAAAACAGTACTTAAGATTTTACTGTGACATTATTTATAAGTATGCAAAGTTTTCATTAATAACAATTATTCACCAAGCTTAGCAATGTAAAGAAAAACACACAAACTATAGCAGCGTATGATGATATAAAATAAATAAATTTTTTGCAATTTATAAATAATATGTCGACGCATTAGTAAAATAAAAACAAAATAAGTATAATTATGGTTGTTATGCTTAATCAATGTATATTTTTTATTGTCGTTTTTTTATTACAAGTGAGTTAAGGCTAAACCAAATGAAAAATGCAGTTGTGATAGTAGCTGCAGGACGTGGTAAGAGATTTAGTAAATGTGCTAATACCTCAAAATTTGCCTTAAAACAGTTTTTAAATATTAGTGGGAAGCCTATGTTTTTATGGAGTGTTGAAACTTTTATTTCGATAAAAAGTTTTAAACAAGTGATAGTTGTTGTCCCAAATAACATGATAAAATACTTGTCATTGAAATATAAAGAAAACATTTCTTATATTGCTGGTGGTCATGAAAGATTTGATTCAGTGAAGAATGGACTTGCTCTTGTTGATGATGATATTAAATTTGTTGCTATACATGATGCGGCAAGACCTTTAATATCTAGATCAGATATTTTATCAATCTTAAAAAAAGCTATAGAAACTAAAGCTGCCATCGCGGTTGATAAAGTAAAAGACACCATTAAGTTATTTTCTAAAAATGGTTATATATTGAAAACTTTAAATCGCTCTACTTTAAGAAATGCACAAACTCCTCAAATTTTTGAGACAAAGTTACTTAAAAAAGCATATGCCAAGAAATTTTCTAAAAATATAACTGATGATTCTCAGCTTATTGAGAAATTAAAAATTAGAGTTTTTGGTGTCGAGACTAAATTCCCAAATTTTAAAATAACAAATGCACAAGATTTTAAACTAGCAACTGCTATTATTTCCAATAAATAGGATCATAATATATGTATATAGGATTTGGATACGATGTTCATAGGTTTAAAAATGGGAAAAATCTTGTTTTAGGTGGAGTTAAAATAGCAAATTATGAAGGACTTGATGGACACAGCGATGCTGACGTACTCGTACATGCTTTAATGGATGCATTTCTTGGTGCAGCTGGCTTAGATGATATAGGACATTTTTTCCCAAATACAGATACGCGCTACAAAGATATATCTAGTATTTTTCTTCTAGAATATGTTTATAAAAAATTAAGTAAAAAAAATTTTTCTATAAGTAATGTTGATACTGTAATAATAGCTGAAACACCCAAAATTTACCCATTTATTAAGGCTATGAAAAAAAATATTTCTAAAGTTATTAGATTAGAAAACGAAAAAATTGGAATAAAAGCAACTACAAATGAGAATATTGGGTTTATAGGACGAAATGAAGGTATAGCAGCTATGGCTACTGTATTAATATTTAAAAATAAAAATTTAAAACTATGACTATAAAAATTTACAATACATTTTCAAATAAAAAAGAAGAACTTCATGCACAAAAAAAGAATTTTATATCTATGTATGTATGTGGAATAACTCCCTATGATGAAGTACATTTAGGACATGCTAGGGTTTATATAATTTTTGATATTATAAAGAGACATCTTATAAAAAGAGGATACAAAGTAAAGCATGTACAAAATTTCACTGATATTGATGACAAAATTATTAAAAAGTCATATGAAAAAAATATAACTCCTTCAAAACTCACTCAAATTTATATAAATGACTATTTTTATCAAACATCAAAATTGAATATTTTAAAAGCTGATAGTTATCCTTGTGTTACACATGTGATACCAACTATAATTAATTTTATTAAAGAACTTATTTACAAAAAAATTGCATACGAAATTAACGGGAATATTTATTTTTCTGTTGAAAAATTCAAAAATTATGGAAAATTATCGAAAAGAAATATCAAAAACTTAAAAACATATACAAGAATTAATATATATGATAAAAAAAAGTCTTCATTTGATTTCGTCTTATGGAAAAAAGCAAAAGTTAATGAACCGCAAGAAATAATTTGGGAAAGTCCATGGGGTAAAGGACGTCCAGGATGGCATATAGAATGCTCAGCAATAATTTATAAGTTTCTTGGAGACACAATAGATATACATGGTGGTGGACAGGATTTAGTATTTCCACATCATGAAAATGAGATTGCTCAAAGCGAATCTAAGACTGGTAAGCAATTTGTTAAATATTGGATACACAGTGGTCTTGTTACTGTAAATAAAGAAAAAATGTCAAAATCATTAAATAATTTTTTTACATTAAAAGTGATTTTTCAAAAATATAGCCCACGTGTTGTGCGTTATTATCTTTCTTCACAACAATATTCAATTCCACTTGATTTTTCAGATTTAGGATTAAAATCAGCAGAAAATGCTCTTATTGGAATAGATAATACTTATTTAAAACTTATTTCGATGACAAAACATTCATATGCTGAAAAAATTACTGACAAAGATTTATTGATTTTACAAGAAAATTTTTTAGATTCATTAGATAATAATTTTAACTTTGAAAAAGCATTATCTTATCTTCATAAATTGAAAAATATCATACTGCGAGAAATATTTACTGCAAATAAACATAGACTTTTCCAATTCAAAAAATTGTTTGAAAGTTTTGCTTCTGAATCTTTAGGTATTGTTTTACCTTCTATAAATAACAGTGTTGACAAGCATTTACATGACTTAATGGAATTAAGAAATGAAGCTAGGAAAAATAAAGATTGGGCAGAAGCTGATAAAATTAAAAAATTAATATATGAGAAAGGATATGAAATAGTAGATAATAAAAATAATAAATCAATACTAATGAAAAAATGTAACTATACAAGATCACATAAATAAAATAATAACCATATTTTTTAAACAAAAGATAATATAAAAATATATGGTTTAAAAAAAGAAAAAAATGACATATAGAAAAAAAGGATGTTTCAATAGTGCAGTAGTTTATGGACGCAATCAAGTTTTTGAGCTAATTAGAGCAAATAAACGTTCTATAAATAAAATAATGATTTCTAAAACTGCAAAAGGCACAATAATTTCAAATATTGTTAATCTTGCTAAGCAAAAAAAAATATCCATTTATATTGTTCCATCAAAAAAACTTAAAAAAGAATTCCAACATTCCCATGGAGTAATTGCAGAAGTCTCCTCTACAAAATATATAGAGCTTTCAGATTTAACCAAAAAATTAAAAAATCACACAGATCAATTACTTGTAATTCTTGATAGCATTAAAGATCCTAACAATTTAGGAGCGATTATAAGAAATTGTGTAGCGTTTAATGTAGACGGAGTTATAATCCCTAAATGGAGAGCAGCTGGGATAAATGAAACTATATCAAGATCTTCTGCGGGTGCCGTAGAACATATTCGTATATCAAGAGTTGCAAACATCAATCAAACAATAACTTTTTTAAAAGAGCATGGATTCTGGATAATTGGTGCTGATAATAGTGGACAAACACTTGAAGCTGTAAATCTACCGCCTTTTCCTATTGCATTAATCATAGGAAGTGAGGGATTTGGACTTCAAAATTTAATAAAAAGAAACTGTGACTTTTTAATATCAATTCCTCAAAACAATACAATCTCTTCGTTAAATGCGTCTTGCGCATCATCTATAATTTTATATGAAATTTCAAAGATACGCAAACAATTATTTTCAAATTTAAAAAAATAGAAAACATTTTTTATCACTTAATAATTATAATTTTATCTGTTTGAATTTAGGAACAAGTATTTTCATTATACACCATGCTAATAAGTATGCAGTTGCACAAAATACAAACATTATAGAATATCCTATATCAATACGCCCCAAAGCACTATAATAATCAAATAACCAACCACCAATTTTAGAAACAATTACACCACTAAAACCACCTGCCATACCTCCAATACCAGTTACTGAAGCTACAACATTTTTTGGGAACATATCAGATACAGTTGTAAAAAGATTAGCTGACCAAGCTTGATGAGCAGAAGCACCAACTCCTATTAACAAAATCGGATACCAATAATTTATCTTACTTAATGGCTGTGCTAATAATATTGTGAGAGGAAATAGCGCGATAATAACCATAGCTATCATTCGCGCAGAATATATATCTATATCTTTTTTAATGAAAAAAGTTGGAAACCATCCGCCACCGATACTGCCAATCATAGTCATACTATACAATACTGCTAACGGCAACATTATTTGTACTCCTGTCATACCATAATATGACTTGAGAAAAGATGGAAGCCAAAATAAAAAAAACCACCAGACTCCATCTGTAAGAAACTTACCTACTATAAAAGACCATGTCTGTTTATATCTAAGAAGATAAAACCATTTGATTTTCTTCTTTTCGTTTATTTTAGATATATCACTAATAAATTCATTTTTCACATCACTATGAATATAATTATACTCAGCATTACTCATTTTGTTAGCTTCTAAAATTTTCTTTGGGCTATCATAATAATATTTCCAAAATATTAGCCATAAAAAACCTATAAGACCAACTGTTATAAAAGAATATTCCCATCCCAAATATTTTGCTATTAAAGGAACACTAAGTGGTGCTACAATAGCTCCCACATTAGCTCCTGAATTAAAAATACCTGTTGCTAAAGAACGTTCTTTTCTAGGGAACCATTCTGCCGTAGTTTTAATTGCAGCTGGAAAATTTCCAGCCTCTCCAACACCAAGTACAAAACGGGCAAACATAAATCCTGCAACAGAAGATGGTATAAGTAATCCAATAGTAGATAATATAATTGAAAACACACTACCAATACTATTTGCAAAAGCATGTATAACAGCCCCTATTGACCATACTATTAATGCTGAAGCATATCCTATTTTAGTTCCTAACCAATCTACAAATCTGCCAGCAAAAAGTAATGATATTGCATAACAAAACTGAAAAACCGCAGTAATATTTGCATAATCAGTGTACGACCAACCAAATTTTTCAGCAAGAAGTGGTTGCAATAAACTCAACACTTGCCGATCTATATAATTGATTGTAGTAGCAAAAAAAAGCAACATACAAATATTCCATCTATAATAAGTCATTTTTTGATCTATTATTTTATTTTGTTCCATTAGACAATCTCCTATTACAAAGGAATAACAACTTGGTCAATTTAAAGATAGTTTTTAGTCAAATATTTAAAACAAATTATAATTTAAACTTAAAATAACGTACAGCATTATCATAAGAGATATCGGAAACTATTTTTGACAACATTTCCATATCATATGGATACTCTCCGTTTTCCACCCAATCACCTATTAAGTTACATAAAATACGTCTAAAATATTCATGTCTTACATAAGATAAGAAACTGCGCGAATCTGTAAGCATGCCGATAAAATTACTTAAAATTCCTAAATTAGAAAGGGAAATAATTTGCTCTGTTATCCCTGTTTTATGATCGTTAAACCACCACGCAGCACCTTGTTGTATTTTGCTTAATGCTGTACTGTTCTGAAAACAACCGATTATTGTTCCTATAATGGCGTTATCATTTGGGTTAAGACTATATATTATTGTTTTAGGCAATTTATCTATGTATTCAAGAGCATTAAGAAAATTAACCATTTGAGCACTTGGTGCAAAATTATTTATACAATCATGACCAGTATTTGAGCCTAATTTATTAAACACTGATGTATTGTTATTTCTTTTGCAACCATAATGTAGTTCCATAATAAGGTCATTCTCATAATATTCTCTACCAGCAAAAAGCATAAAAGCAGTTTTATATTTTAGTTCTTCTTCAATATTAATAGTTTCTCCTTTTAATCTTTTGCTAAATATAGCTTCTATTTCTCTTTCAGAAGCAGGAACATACATGATATAATCAAGAGCATGATCTGTCGCACGACATCCTAAAGAAATAAAAAATTTAAGTCTTATTTGAAAAGCACGCTTTAAAGATTCAAAAGAATTGATGTCAATATTACTCGATTTTGAAAGTTCGAGAATATAATCCACGAAGTCAATTTTTTCTATGCTTAATGCTTTATCTGGACGCCAAGTAGGAAGAACTTGAACATCAAAAGATTCATCTTTTTTAATTTTTTGATGCCATTCGAGACTGTCCACAGGATCATCAGTTGTACATATTAATTTTACACCAGATTGTCTAATTATGCCACGTACAGACATAGAGGAACTATTTTGCAGTTTTTCGTTGCATAGCTCCCACACTTTATCTGCTGTTTTACTATTCAAAACTCCATCGTACTCAAAATATTTTTTCAACTCAAGATGGCTCCAATGATAAAGAGGATTCCCAATTGCTCTTTCGAGAGTTTCAACCCATTTTTGAAACTTTTCTCTATCAGATATCTCATTTCCTGTTATATACTTTTCTTCAACACCATTGGAACGCATTTGTCGCCATTTATAATGATCACCTTCAAGCCAAACTTGATTTATATTTTGAAATCTTCTATCCTCAGCAATTTCTTTGGGATCGATATGACAATGATAATCCAATATAGGTTTTTTTGAAGCGCAGCTATGAAAAAGTCTTTTTGATATTTCTGTGGAAAGTAAAAAATCTTCATTAATAAATTTTTTCATAAATTTATATCCTTTTTACACATTTATACACCAGAATACGCATGAAATCCACCGTCAACAGCAATAATATTACCTGTAACAAAACCAGATGCCTCTTCATCACAAAGCCATAAAAGAGTACCGAATAAATCATATACTTCACCAAAACGTTTCATCGGTGTATGAGCAATAATTTTATGAGATCTTGTAGTGAGAGAACCATCTAAGTTTGTTAAAAGCATTTTATTTTGTTTAGTTAATAAAAAACCTGGGGCTATAGCATTTACACGTAGTCCTTGTTCCGCAAAATGTACAGCAAGCCATTTAGTAAAATTATCAATTGCAGCTTTTGCTGCACTATACCCAAGTACTTTAGTCATAGGATTTTGAGATGACATACTTGAAAAATTTATAATTGTAGCTCCTTTTATACCGATTAATCGTCTCGCAAAAATTTGTGTCACAATAAAAGTACCTAAAAAATTTATTGCAAATACTTTCTCTATATCTTTTAAATCTAAGTCAAAAAACGAACGAATATTAGGATTATCCATATCTTCACAGTTAAAAATTTCATTTGTAGTGTTAGCATCAGACATATTGCCACCAGCACCATTTATAAGAATATGATACTGTCCAAAATCTTTATATATTTGCTCTTCAATTTTTACAAGAGTTTCTTTATCGAGAACGTCACATCCATAAGGTTTTGCAATACCACCTGATGCTACAATTGCATCAGCAGTACTTTTAGCTCCTTCAAATGTTTTGCTTAAAACAGCTATTTTAACTCCTTTAGATGCTAATTTTTTTGCATAAGCACTAAGTAAAACACCACCTGCACCTGTTATGACAGCTACTTTTTTATTCCATTCCATGAAAAAAACTACCTCCTTTTTTCAAAAATAGATACTTTTTTATTAAAAGCATCCCATAATCCCCAAATATACATAACTCCAAGTGCTCTATCATATAAACCATAACCAGGACGAGATTTTTCGTCCCATATATGTCTTCCATGATCAGGACGAACATAATATTTATAACTGATATCAAAATATGCTTTTGTAATTTCAGCAATATCAAGAGAACCTTCAGAAGTTTTATGAGAAGTTTCTACAAAATCACCATTTTCAAAATGTTTTACATTACGTATGTGAGCAAAATATATTCTGTTACTGAATTCACGAATAATAGCTGGAATGTCATTTTTCATACAACTCCCTAGTGAACCACTGCATAACGTAAGACCATTTGAAGGACTATCAACTAATTCTAGAAATCTTCTTATATTATTTTTATTAGTTATTATGCGTGGTAAGTTGAATATATTCCACGGAGGGTCATCAGGATGTATTGCCATTTTGATTCCACTTTCTTCTGCAACTGGAATAATTTCTTTTAGAAAATATTTAAGATTTTCCCAAAGATTTTCTTCTTTAATATCTTTATAAGCACTAAAAAGTTCTTTTATCCTCGAAATTTTTTCTGGTTCCCATCCAGGCATAGTTAAAAGTCCTCTTTGCTTCGATATTTCATCCAAAAATTCAAATAAATTTGCATTATCTATTTTAGATCTTTCATAAAAAAGCGCTGTAGATCCATCATACTGTGGCTTATACAAATCAGTACGCAACCAATCAAACACAGGCATAAAATTGTAGCATACAACTTTGACACCTATTTTACCAAGATTCTGAAGAGTTCTTTTATAATTTTCTATATATCTATTTCGTGAAGAAACTCCAAGTTTAATATCTTCGTGTACATTAACGCTCTCTACAACATCAATGTTAAAATTATATTTCTGTATTTGTGCTTTAACTTCATCAATACGACTAAGTGACCAACATTCACCTACGGGCACATCGTGTAGTGCCCACACCACTCCACATACTCCAGGAATTTGTTTTATATATTTTAAAGGAATCGGATCTAATGTTTCACCATACCATCTGAATGTCATTTTCATATAGTTTACCTCTGTACACGGCCAGAAGCATCACCATTTGCGAGTTTTTTAACTTCATCTATCGAAACTTGATTGTAATCACCCTCTATAGTATGTTTCAAGCAACTTGCTGCAACCGCAAATTCTACAGCTTCTTTATCAGAATATCCACTCACCAAAGAATATATTAATCCAGCACCAAATGAATCACCCCCACCAACTCGATCAACAATGTGTACTAGATACTCTTTGCTGAAAAAGTGATCTTTCCCATTATAAAGCATAGCTGCCCAACGATTATCATTTGCAGATATAGAACTTCTAAGAGTTATTGCAATTTTAGAAAAATTAAATTTTTTATTAAGTTCTCGTGCCACACCTATATAACTCTCATGATCAATTTTTCCAAGAGTTACATTTGTATGTTTAGCTTTTATGCTGAAAATATCTTCAGCATCTTCTTCATTAGCTATACATACATCTACGTATTTACAAATTTCGCTCATAATTTTTTTAGCATCTTCTTTAGACCACAGTTTACTTCTATAATTTAAGTCACAACTTACTGTAATTTGTTTTTTTTTCGCAATTTTACACGCTTCAAGACATATTTCAGCTAAATTTGAACTCAAAGCCGGTGTGATACCAGTAAAATGAAACCATTGTACATTTGCAAAAATTTTATCCCAATCAAAATCATCTTTTAATGCTAATGCAACAGCAGAACCAGCTCTGTCGTAGATAACTTTTGAAGGACGTTGGCTCGCACCTTTTTCTAAAAAATATATTCCTACACGCTCTCCACCACGTGCCACAAAAGAAGTGTCCACTCCATATTTTCTTAAAGAATCTATACCAGCTTGTCCAATTTCATGTTTCGGCATTTTGCTCACAAAGGATACATTTAACCCAAAGTTTGATAATGAAACAGCAACATTTGCTTCTCCTCCACCATAACTTGCATGATAAATATTTGATTGTAAAAAACGATGATAACCATCTGGCGTAAGTCTAAGCATCAATTCCCCAAATGTTACTACTCTTTTTGACATTTTAATCCCCCAATACACTAAAATTTAGAAGCAAATTCAATTACTTTTTTGAAGAAGATGAATAGCAAAATTACCGATCTCTTTGTCAAGATATATAGAACGTATATTTCCTATCTTGTCATAAAGAGCAGTTTCCTTCATAAATGTAACACCTATTTTTTCTAAATAATATATAGCGCGTCTTACATTATTTGTGCTTATAGCTATGTGTCCATTTTTACCTAAGAATTGCTTTTTCATTATTTCTATGCTAGAACCTGCGAAAAAAGATCCTGTTCGCTCCTGTTTTATAAACCCAAATAATGTTTCGAACACTATAGATATTTGATTTGCTAATGTTTCATCTGACATATTAATTCCTATGTGTTGCATTTCAAATCCAAGCATTATAAACACTGCTTCTCTAGCTAATTTTTTAATAGCTTCGTAATCACGATTTCTGACTAATTCTTTGCTAGCTATCCAGCTACCACCACATGCAATAACTCTATCAAAAGACAAATAAGTGTTTAAATTTTTTATATTAATTCCTCCTGTAGGTATAAATTTTACATTTGCATATGGCGCGGACATCGCTCTAATCATATCTAACCCACCTGCAGCTTCAGCAGGAAAAAACTTTATAACTTGGATACCTAATTCCAAAGCAGATTCTATATCACTTGGAGTTGCACAACCTGGAATTATAGTTGTACTATTATCAATACAGTATTTAACTATTTTAGAATTAAATCCAGGACTTACTATAAATCTAGCACCAGCATTAATCGCCCTATTAGCTTGTTCTACAGTTAAAACAGTACCTGCACCTAAAAGCATTTCAGGAATTTTTTCAGATAAAATTCTTATTGCTTCTTCAGCTGCAGCAGTTCTAAATGTTACCTCTATACATCCTATACCACCAGCATATAACGCTTTTGCAAGAGGTAGGGCTTGATCAACATTATCAAGTACTACAACTGGTACTATACCAACATTAGAAATTTCCGTCAATAAATCATCATTACCCACTGAGATATACCTCCAGGTTTTAAGTTATACCACATTTGTATCTTTATGCATTTACACAACTTAACGCTTTAACGCTAGCATACTACAATTTTAATTTTTTAAATGCAACAACACATAAAAAGAAAAACTGTCTCAAACCGTAGCTATAATCAGTAAAGAATATAATAACATAAAAATTAAAACATGTAGAAATAAAGTATAATTTATTTTCAGATTTTATACGATGTTATGATATTTTCTCATTCATTAACGTTATGGATCAAAATGATAACTAAAAATTTAAATCCTTCTCAATTAGAAGCTGTACTTCATAATAATGGTCCTTTGATAGTTTTTGCTGGAGCTGGAACAGGAAAAACTAAAGTTATTGTTCATAGGATTGCTCGCTTACTTTTTTTTGATACTGTTCCATATTTTATCTTAGCTGTTACATTTACAAACAAAGCAGCTGCAGAAATAAAAATGAGAGTTACTAATTTAGTCCCTGAAGTAAAACAAAATGTGTGGATATCAACATTTCATTCATTTTGTACTTATTTTTTACGTACCGAATATCAAAAAATAAATTTGAATCAAAATTTTTTAATTTATAATTCATATGATCAAAAAAATGTAATTAAGGAATGTTTATTTGAATTAAATATTGATGAAAATAAATTTAAACCATCAACAGTAGCAGATAAAATAAACCATGCAAAAAATAATCTAAAAACATCACATGTTATGACTATAGAAGCTAAAAATATAGGAGATATTTTTAGTACTACAATATCAGATATTTACGGATTATACCAAAAAAAATTGTCGAGAGCTAACGCCTTAGATTTTGGAGATTTAGTAATGTACACTGTTTTTATGCTACAAGAATATCCAATGTTATTAGAGTACTACCAAGAAAAATATAAATATGTTATTGTTGATGAATATCAGGATACAAACTACGCCCAATATATTCTTATAAAACTAATTTCTGAAAGATACAAAAACATATGCGTTGTTGGAGACGATGACCAATCAATTTATTCATGGAGAGGAGCCAATATAAGTAATATTTTAAATTTTAAAAATGACTATCCTAAATCAAAAATTATTAAATTAAAACAGAATTATAGATCAACTCCTAAAATTTTATCAACAGCATATCGAGTTATAAGAAATAATAATAGTAGAATTGATAAGCAATTATGGACAAAAAATTCAGATGATGGGTCTGTAGAAATTTTAAAATCTAAAAATGAAAACGACGAAGCATCAAAAATCATTGATTTTATCTTATTAAATATACGACACGCTAAATATAATTTTTCAGATTTTGCAGTATTTTATAGGACAAATGCGCAATCACGTTCATTTGAGGATGCTTTTAAAAGATCAAAAGTACCATATATTATTATAGGAGCACAGAAATTTTATGATCATGCGGAAATTAGAGATATTATTGCCTATTTAAAATTTATACATAATCCCAAAGATGACATAATTTTTAAAAAAATTGTAAACACACCAAAAAGAGGTATAGGTAAAATGTCAATAAAAATGCTTGAAAAAATAGCAATTGACAAAGACATATCACTATTAGAAGCAATACCTTTTATTAATAACTTAAATAAAAAAGACGTAGTTACTTCTTTAAATTTTTTTAGCCAATTTATAAAAACTTTACTTGAACTGAAGGATAGTGTCTGCATAAAAGAGATAACCGAAAAAATTGTAGCTTATTTAGGATATTTAAAAGAATTTAAAACTGAAAATACATTCGAATCGCAAAGAAAAATAGAAAATATAAAAGAACTAATTTCTGCAATCGTAGATTTCGAAAAGTACTCTTCATCTAAATTGCTCGCAGATTATTTAACACATGTTGCTTTGATGAATGATACAGATTTTATTGATGAATCAAACGGAAAAGTCACTTTAATGACACTTCACTTAGCTAAAGGTTTAGAGTTTAACAGCGTTTTTATATGTGGATTGGAAGAAGGATTATTTCCTATAAAAGAATCAATTTTAAATCCTGAAGCACTTGAAGAAGAAAGGAGGCTTATGTATGTTGGAATGACAAGAGCAAAAAAATATTTATATCTATGTTGGTCAGCAGAAAGGACAATTTATGGTAAAACAAAACGTAATATACCATCAAGATTTATTATAGAATCAGAATTGAAAAATGAAGATTCAAGTCAATACGAAGTAGGCACATTAGTTTTACACCCAACATTTGGCAAAGGAAAAATCACTGAAAGAATTGGTACTGGTGATGACTTAAAACTTATAATTTTATTTGAAAATAAACAAGAGAAGAAAATACTTGTAAAAATAGCTCGTCTTAAACTGCTTTAATCCACTATATAAGTTAATATTGTATATTACTAGTTTTATTATTTCAATTTAGTTTTTTTATCAAAATTTTGTTTACCAATTTAGGATCTGCTTGGCCCTTGGATTTTTTCATAACAAGCCCAATTATTGCATCTATCGCTCTTTTTTTTCCAATTTTAAATTCTGCAACTGCATTAGGACTTTCAATAATAGCTTTTTCACATATTTCAGTAATGACTGATTCATCTGAGATTCTAGTAAATCCTCTTTTTTTTATTATGATTTCTGGATCAATCGATTTTTCATACATTTCTTCGAAAACAATCTTTGCTATTTTTCCAGAAATAATTTCATTTTGAATAAGAGAAATTAGTTTCGATAAATTTTTACTTGAAATAGGAGATTTTGTAATACATATTTTTGAGGCATTAAGCTTCGCGCTTAATTCTGTAGAAATCCAGTTAGCAAGAAGTTTAGTGACAGAGTTTTTATTATCCAAATTACTTAATGCATCTTCATAATATTCTGCAATCATCTTGCTAGAAGTTAAATAACTTGCATCATATTCAGAAAGATTGTAATTTTTTATAAACCTTGCTTTCTTTATTCTAGGTAACTCTGGTAATTGTTTATATAAATTTTCAATAAAACAATTTGATAAATAGAGTGGAACTAAATCCGGCTCAGTGAAATACCTATAATCTAAAATATTTTCTTTTAAACGCATTGATTTTGTTACTTTTTCTTCTGCATCCCAAAATCTCGTTTCTTGTACAAGTCTAGCACCTGAATTAAGAATTTTTTTGTGTCTTTGGACTTCATATGTTATTGCATCTTTAACTCCAGATATAGAATTCATATTTTTAATTTCAACCCTTACACCAAGTTTTTTTTGTCCAACAATACGTACGCTTACATTCACGTCGCAACGCATTTTACCTTCTTCCATATTACATTCAGAAGTATCTAAATATTCAACGATATTTTTAAGCTCCCTTAAAAATTCTACGGCTTCCTGAGGAGAACTAAGTTCTGGTTTAGTAACTAGTTCCATCAATCCAATACCTGCTCTATTTAAATCAAGAAGAGAATAATTTAATTTTTTACCACCAATCTTATGCAAAAGTTTTCCAGTATCCTCTTCAAGATGAATCCTTTCAATATTTATGATTTTTTCTCTTTCATTAACAATTATTGAAAGTTTTCCATTTGAACACAATGGTGATTCAAATTGTGTTATTTGGTAGTTTTTAGGAACATCAGGATAAAAATATTGTTTTCTTGCAAATGTACATCTTCTATTTATAGTAAAATTTAATGCTAGTCCTGTCTTTATAACACCTTCGACTGCTTTTTTATTTAATATCGGAATTACACCAGGCTGTGAAGTACAAATAACGCATATATTCGAATTTGCTTCTGCTCCAAACTGTGTAGAACATTCACAAAAAATCTTTGATTTTGTATTGATTTGCATATGAACTTCAAGTCCTATCAATACTTCGTATCTGAACATTATTTTTTCCCTTTTTTAAAATATATTTTAGATATTTGGATATTTATCTATATCAAACCCTGAAATTTTTTCAAAAGCATTAGCTACTTGGAAAAGTTTTTTATCAGATAAATGTGATCCCATGAAATGCATTCCTACAGGAATACCAGAATTAGAAAAACTATATGGAATTGTTATTCCTGGAAGTCCAGCAATGTTTGCAGCCATGAGAAAAATATCACATTCTTCAGAAAGTTTATCACCAATTTTTACAGGCATTTGTAAAGTTGAAGGTGAGAATATAAAATCACATTTTTCATATGCAGTAGCAATTTGATTCATGAATAAAGTTCTCACTTTTTGAGCATGACAGTAATATTTATAATAATTTGCAGCACTCAATATATACGTACCAAATAAAATTCTCTTTTTTACTTCATATCCAAGAGATTCTGCACGTGATTTTGAATATTCATCATCAATATTTGTGCCATTTGAAGTTTTGTATCCATATCGGATTCCATCAAAAGTTGCAATATTTGCAGAAACTTCTGCACACATAATAACTTTATACAAAGCTGGAACATATTTATAAGACGGAATATCAATCTCAATAATATTAGTGCCTTCAAGCCTAAGTTTATTTAAAGCCATATTAAAACATTCATTTATTTCATTATCTATTTTGTAATCAAAAATTTGTTTTGGAACTCCTATTTTTACCATCTTTAGTATGTTTAAATCTATATTCTGCACATAGTTAATCTGTTCTAATGGTTCACAAATTGGATCTCTATAATCTTTTCCAGATATAATACTTGCAAGTAAAGCTGCTTCTTTTACAGTTTTTGAAAACGTTCCTATTTGATCAAAAGAAGATGCTAAAGCACAAACTCCATACCTACTTATCAAGCCATAAGAAGCTTTATACCCAACTACACCACAAAAACTAGCAGGCTGTCTTACTGATCCTCCTGTATCTGATCCAAGAGCAAGTGGCACCATACCACTACTCACAGCTGCCGCGCTACCACCAGACGAACCGCCCGGAATATACTCAGTATTCCATGGATTTAGAGTTTTTTGGTAAGCTGATGTTTCAGTAGAACCACCCATGGCAAATTCATCCATATTTGTTTTTCCTATAAAAATTGCACCTGCTCTTCTAAGTTTCTCTATAACAGTAGCATCGTAAGGAGATATATAGTTTTCAAGGTATTTAGATGCTGATGTCATAGTTTCATTTTTTATCATAATATTATCTTTTATAGCTATTGGTATTCCTTCAAGACTTCCGTATTTTGATGTTTCACATTTCACTTTATTATCAACTTGCATTGCTTTGACTAAAGAGCATTCTTCATTTAACCTAAGAAATGCTTTCACAATAACATCTATTTTTTTTATGTTGTTAAAGCAAGACTTAATAATATTGGTACATTTTATTTCTCCAGAACATATTTTTGAACAAAGTTCTGTAATATTAATTTTTAGTTTTCTACTCATAATTTAAAACCACTTTTTCTTTTTAAAATATATAAGCATAGCTATTATAGTAACTAACATTAAACTTACTGCAAAAAGCCACATACCTTTTTCACCAAAAATTTGTTTTTCAATAAATTTAACATTCATACCATAATAGCCAGATATAATAAGAACTGGCATAACAATCGTAGCTATTACTGTTAAAAACTTCATAACTTCAGTAAGTCTAACTGTGATGCTAGACATATAAACTTCAAGTAAATTTACAACCATTTGACTTCGCATTAATATGGACTGATTCATTGTAACACATTGCATATGAATATCTCTAAAATACACCAAATATTCTTTTGATATTAAATTATTGTTTGCTCTTGTAAAGTAAAAATATGTTGCTTGTTGTGGCTCAGCTATTTTTCTCATTGAAAAAATAACCTTTTTTGTGTCAAGAATTTCTTCCATAATTTCAGATTCTGGATCTTTTAGAATGTCATTTTCTAGATTCTCAATCTTATTATCAATTTTTTCTAATGTAAAACCATAACTAGAAACAACTTTATTAAAAATATTATAAAGCATATTTTCAAGACTTCTCATTTCAACTTGAGGTTTAGCTTTAACTTTTTCAAAAAGATTATCTAAGAAAAAGAGCTCTTCAGCATGTACAGTAACTATAAAATTTTTGCCTATAAAAATATTTAATTCGTAAATACTGTCTTCGAATTCTTTAAAGTAATGAGGCTTAAGCTGTATACCATGAATAGCCCCAAAAACATAACCATCAAACTCTTCCATTTTGGGATAATACTGAGGAAAAAGACAATCTTCTATTGACATTTCATGAAATTTGAAAAACTCTGAAAGAATGGTTGTTTCTTCTTGACTTAATTCATGGTTTTCTAAATATATATCAATCCAAGTAAGATCAGGTTTTCTATCACGATATTCTAAAATCTTTAATGCATCGTCATCAGCGTTAATTATACCATCAGTTAAATAAATTGCCTTTATCATTTTAACTTTCTATAACCTTTCGAATTTTATAAAAATTACCTTCTTTTTCAGGTGCAGCATTAAGTATTTGATTTATAACCTCATTCGAACACTTTTTTACGACATCCTCTCTCCAAATATTTCTCAATTTTGTAACATGAATTGTTGGTTCTAAATTATTTATATCTAATTCCAATAAAATTTTAACGTAATCAAGCATCTCGTTTATACTTTTAAGATATCTTTCTTTTTCTACATCATTAATAAATATTTTTGCAACAAAAGCAACATCATTGAGTTCACTTTTTAACATAGAGCACACCTTTAGAATTATTTTTTTAAATATAAAACACTACCTTAGTTTAATTCCTAAATCATTATCTAATTTTTTCAAGAATGCATTCACATCTTCATTAACTTCTTTATCTGTCAATGTTTTTTCATTATCTTGGTAAGATAGCCTAAATGAATATCCGATTTTCCCCTCACCCAATTTATCATTGTTAGAATACACCGAAAACAATGAATATTCTTTTAAGATATTACTTGATTTAATAAAACCTTTAATGACATTTTCAATCATAGAAAATTGTAGTGATTTATCAGCAATTACTGCAATGTCTCTTTTTACAGCTGGGAATTTTGAATATGCCTTATAAGTTGGGATTGCAGTGTGCATGATATCATTAAATAGCTCTAAATCAATTTCGCAATAAAATACCTCATATTTCACGGAACTCGTGATTCTCGTGATTAAAGGAGTTAAAATACCGAACTGACCCACAGATTTTTCTTTATATAAAATAGCCGCGCTCTTACCAGAATGATAATAATTCTGGGGATTTAAATTTTTATCAATTGTAAATTCATTACTAGGTAGAATACTTCTTATTATACCGCTTCCAAAATAAAAATCATATTTTGGATTAACATTTTGTTCTGACCATTTCCACCATTCTTCCCAAACATTTCCATACATTATCAATGCAAAAGTTTTTCGCTCTCCTAATTCATTAAAGATTTTACCATACTCAAATAATGTTATAGTTTTACAATCATGTTCAATATTAAGTAATAAATTTTTATAAAGTGCTGGTAATAACGATGGTCTTAAAACTTCATTTTCTTTAGAAGTGGGATTTATTATTTTATAGGAATAATTTAGCCCAAATTTACTTAATTCATTTTTCTCAGAAAAACTATAATTTAAAGCTTCACTAAAACCAAACGAATTTAATTTATTTCTAAATTCTTTAACTATAAAACGTGAAAATGAATTGTCCTTTCGCATACCTTCTTGTTTGTAATAAAATGTCTTATGAGATGGTATAAAATCATAACCTTTAATTCTTGCAATTTCCTCGATTAAATCAATTTCTTCTTTTATATCATTACGCCATAAAGGAATATTACATAAAATTTTTTCACTATCATACATTACATCAATTCCAAGGAATTTTAAAATTGATAACATTTCTTCTTTTTCAATGTTATATCCAAGTATTCTAAATACCATTTCGGTTCTCAACTGTATACTTATTTGTGTACGTTTTGAGATTATTAAATCACTTCTTGACTCTAAATTACCACCAGCAATATCAATAATAAGATTTATAGCTCTCCATGATGCATAATCAGACATGTCCCAATCCAAACCTCTTTCGAATCTATATGAAGAATCACTCGAAAGATTTAATCTTTTTGAAGTCATCCTTATTGAAGTTGCATCGAAAATTGCACTTTCTAAAAATATGATTTTCGTTTTTTCATCAACACACGAATATTTTCCACCCATAATACCAGCAATTGAAATAGGTTTTATACCATCGGTTACTACAAGCATATCAGAATCAAGTTTATATTCTATGCCATTAAGGGCTTTTATTTTTTCACAGTCATTAGCTTTTCTTACAACAATTTTTTCCCCTAAAAGTTTTGTTACATCAAAAACATGTAAAGGTTGCCCCAACTCAACCATAACATAGTTAGCTATATCAACAACATTATTTATAGGTTTTATTTTAGACTTTTCTAAAATTTCTGAAATCCATTTTGGAGATGATCCCACACTAACACCAGATATAATGCTTCCTACGTAACGAGAACATAAATTAGACATAACTTCGATTTTGTTGTGTCCTGATGTATTAAAAAGTTTTATAGAAGGGATAGATACTATTTTTTGTAGTTTTGCTCCTATTTCCCTAGCAATACCCAAATAACTTAAACAATCTCCTCTGTTAGTTGTAATTTCTACGTTAAATATCAAATCAAAATTATCAAAAATATTTTCAAGTGTGGTTCCAATTTTTGTATTTTTATCGAGGATTAAAATACCTTCAGATTTTTCTTCAAGACCTAGATCAGCTTTAGAACATAACATTCCTTCAGATTTAATGTTCTTTATCTCAAGTTCTTTAATCTTTAAATTTCCACGTAGTACTGCTCCTGTTTTTGCAAATAACACAACTTGTCCTACAACAATATTTTTCGCACCACATATTACAGAATAGCTATTTGAACCATCACTAACTTTGCACAAATAAAGTCTATCAGCATATGAATGCTTTTGCACATCTAAAATTTTTACAGCAATAACGTTACTTGGAATAACAACAGTCTCAATACCTACAGAGTTAAGTGTTAACTCAATGTCTTTAGGACTTAGATCAAAATTCATAAACTTCTTAAGCCATTTGTATGATATCTCCATTTTAACTACCTTTAAACCATTATTACCTATAAAAATTGTCTCAAAAATCTTAAATCATTTTCATATAGCAAACGTATATCATCTATTCCATATTTTAGCATAGCAATTCTTTCAACACCTATCCCAAAAGCATATCCTGTATATTTTTCATAATCATAATTAACAGCTTTAAAAACGTTTGGGTGAACCATCCCGCACCCAAGTATTTCAATAAAACCAGAGTTTTTACATAACCTACAACCATTACCACAGCATGAAAAACATTGTATATCAATCTCTGCAGATGGTTCTGTAAATTGAAAATGGGATGGTCTAAAGCGAATTTTCAAATTTGAACCAAAAAAAATATTAACAAATTCAGTAAGAATATATTTCAAATCTTTAAATGTCACACCTTTATCTACAGCTAATCCCTCAATTTGGTGAAACGTAGATGAGTGTGAAGCATCTGAGTTTTCATTTCTATAAACTCTTCCCGGTACAATAACTTTTACAGGTGGTTTTTGTTTTTCCATAATATGGATCTGACTTGGAGATGTATGTGTTCTAAGCAGTAAATTATCTGTATTTTCAATATAAAAAGTATCCTGAAAGTCTCTTGCAGGATGACCTTTAGGTATATTTAATGCTTCAAAATTATACCAATCATTTTCTATTTCACAACCTTCAGCTGTAAAAAAACCAAGTGACCTAAAAACAGAAGTCATATCCTCTACAGTTTTTATGACAGGATGAAAACTACCCTTTGTAAAAGGAAAATAAAGACTCTGAGAACAATCCAATTTTTCGTTCTTTAATTTCTCATTGATTACAAATTTCTCAAGACTTTCTTTTCTCTTTTTAATCTCATTTTCAATAAACACTTTAGCTTTATTTGCTTGTGACCCTATTTTTTTTCTATCTTCAGTAGAATATCTGTATATGGATTTTAAAATGTGCGTTAGGATACTATTTTTACCAAGGTATTTAATTTTTATAATTTCAAGTTCTGTAATGTTAGAGCTGCTTATTTTCTTAGATGCTTCATCAATAATTTGCTCAATGTCATTCACAAAAAAACCCCTTCTAAATACTTTTAAGTTAACAAATACACACATACAGATCTTTTATGAAAAAAAACGACACATATATTTATTAAGAAGATCGAAGTATGAAAATTCTATGGATAATAAAGAACGACAAACTAACTGATATACTTACTTATTGCTGCTCAACATTTTTTACAACGTTAACTAACTGCTTGAATGCACATTTATCATTTACTGCAATTTCCGCAAGCATTTTTCTATCTATAATAATATTTGATCTCTTAAGTCCAGAAATGAATTTGCTATAAGAAACACCCTCCTCTCTTACTGCAGCATTAATACGAACCACCCAAAGTGATCTGAAATCTGCTTTTTTATCCTTCCTTCCTGTATAGGAATAATTAAGAGATTTTTCTGCTTGTTGAACGACCATTCTCCAACGATTTTTTTTTGCTGCGTAAGACCCTTTTGCAAACCTAAAAATTTTTTTCTTTCTTTGTCTTGTGTATACAACACTTTTAGCACGCATATCAAAATCCTCATTTTCATCATTATTCAAAATTTCTCAGACAAACTCTATTTCTAGAAACTATAAGGCATTTTTTTCTTCATTGTTTTCATGTCAGCTTTAACAACTAAAACAGGTTTTCTAGACTTTCTATTTTGATTTCCAGAATCACCTGTTAAAAGATGTCTTTGACCTGGTTTTTTATATTTAACTTTACCTTTACTTGTCACTCTAAAACGTTTTTTCGCACCGCTATGTGTTTTCATTTTCATACTCCACAAACTTCATCTTATGATAGTGGTAAAACAAAAAAAATCATACCACGTTATAACACTACTTTAATTTTAATCTTTTTTTGTTTTTTTTATTTTTTGGGGAATAAATGTTAAAAACAATCTTGTACCAATAACAGAAACTTTTCCCTCTGGACTCGCAATATCAACTAAAGAATCTTTTATTTTATCAATAATTTTATTTCCTAAATATCTATGCTGCACTTCTCTTCCAGAGAACATCACTGTAACGCATACTTTATCCCCTTCTGTAATAAAATGCCTAGCACGTTTTATCTTAATATCTAAATCATTTTTTCCTATCCTAGGCCTTATTCTTACTTCCTTAACATGTAAAACTTTGTGTTTTTTTCTTGACTCCTTTCCTTTTTTTTCTAGCTCATATTTGAACTTTGAAAAATTTATTATTTTACAAACCGGTGGAGTTGCATGCGGAGAAATTTCAACTAAATCTAAACCTTCAGATTGAGCTTTCGACAAAGCATCAGACAACCTTAAAACACCAAACATCTTACCATCAGAGCCAATAAGTCTAACTTCGGGAACTTTGATAGAATAATTTATACGAAACTTTTTATCTTCGACAATTCCTCCTCTGGTACTTGAGATTCGCATCTCATAACCAAAACTCTTTAATTAATCATCATCAAAACAGCAAACAATCTCTCACTGAAAATTATTTATCAATAAAAATTTCCGCTTTAACAAAACAGGTCTATGGGCAGTGTAGGATTTGAACCTACGACCTCTTCCTTGTAGAGGAAATGCTCTCCCATCTGAGCTAACTGCCCCAGAACAAAAAATTAATGTACTTAAAACACAACACTTTTTTTACGATCGTAGGTTACAAAATTTATTCCATGGTGTCAATGATTATCTTTTATACATTGAAATAAAATTTTATTATGTCACCATCTTTAACTAAATAATCCTTACCTTCATTTTTTAACAGCCCTGCATTTTTTAGTGTTTTCTCACTACCAAGTTTGTATAGATCATTAAACTTCATAACTTTAGCACATATAAATCCTCTTCTAAAATCAGAATGTATACAACCTGCAGCTTCAGGAGCTAAACATCCTTTCTTTATAGTCCATGCTTTTACTTCATCACTTCCAACTGTAAAAAATGTTTCCAATTCAAGCAGATTATACCCTGACCTTATTAAACAATTTAAACTCTGTTTCTTTAAATTTAAACTTTTACAGAAGATTTTTTGATCATTTTCTGACATTTTAGAAAGTTCTGCTTCAATTACTGCACATATACAAATTGAATTTATTCCTTCTTTTTTGAATTTTTCTTTTACGATTTTTGTGTAACTATTTTCCATTGATGGTAAGTCATTTTCTGATACGTTACAAACATATAAAACAGGTTTTGCAGTTATTAAAAATAAATCTTCTAACATTATTTTTTCATCATCACGAAGCTCAAAAGTTCTTGCTGGTTCCCCAGCATTTAAATGAGTCATTATTCTTAGCATAAATTCTTTTTTATTAGTATTTTTCTTGCGGTCGTCAGATTTAAATCCTTTTTCAAGTTTTTTTGTTACAGTTCCTATATCCGCTAAAATAAGTTCCGTATTCACAATTTCTATATCCCTCAAAGGATCAACAATATCCATAACGTGTGCAGTTTTTTCACTTTCAAAACATCTTACCATGTGTATAATAGCAGCACTGTCTCTTATATGAGCTAAAAATTGATTTCCTAACCCCTCACCATCAGATGCACCCTTTATAAGACCAGCAATATCTACAAACTCTACAATTGCTGGAATTTTTTTTTCAGGTTTATAAAGTTTTTCAAGAAAATCTAAACGTTCATCTGGGACTGCAATCATTTTTGTATTTGGGGCAATAGTACAAAAAGGATAATTTTCTGCTGCAACGCAAGATTTTGTTATAGCATTGAACAACGTAGACTTTCCAACATTTGGCAACCCCACAATTCCAAGTTTCATTATTATAACTCCTTAAAGTGGCAACATGGCAAGGAAAAACACAACACGAAAAATGCTATATAAAATTAAAGTTGTTGTTAAAGTATTAGGATACAAAAAATTTATATAAAGTAAAAGACATAAAACATCTAGTGCTTAATTATGTTGTTTTTGAATTGATTAATTTTGAAAAATTTTGCACAATACATGTGTTGGTGTCAAAATATCAATTTAGTTTCAGCAAAGGATAAAAAAATGAAAGAAAAAATACACCCTGAATATGTTGATAGTACTGTTTTTTGTGCATGTGGTTATAGCTTTAAAACTCGATCTACGAAACCATCAATAAAATTAGAAATATGTTCAAATTGTCATCCATTTTTTACAGGTAAGCAGAAGTTTATAGATACTGCTGGAAGAATTGAAAAATTTCAAAGACGGCTTACAAAAATTGCTAACAAAAACAACAAATAAAATATTTGAAAGATGATTAAATTTATTTTTTGTTATATAGTGCTGTGTTTTGTTGCACAGATGTTTTATTATTTTTATTCGAAGAGGTGTTACGTTTTCAATATACAAAACGAAATGTTATGTTTTTAGAAAAATTAAAATTATTGAATATTCAATTTCTAGAAATTGAGCAAAAACTTAGTTGTTATGACATTGCTTCAAACAACAAAGAATATAAAGAGTTTGCAAGAAAATATTTTCATCTTCGTCCATTTGCTGAAAAATATATGCAATATTTGAAGCTTTTAAATGATATAGAAGATATTGAAGAATTAAAAAAATCAAAAGATATTGGAATAAAAGAAATGGCTCTCCTAGAGCATAAAGAACTCGTGAAAAAAAAAAGAGAGATAGAATTAAAAATAAAAGATTTGCTTGTACCATCTGATTCAAACAAAAATAGGGATGTTATTATAGAAATACGTGCGGGTGTTGGCGGTGATGAAGCTGCTTTATTCGTTGGTGACTTATATAAGATGTACGTAAAATTCGCAGAAAGAAACAAATGGAATTATGAAATTTTAGGTTCAAATCCTACAGGTATTGGTGGATATAAAGAGATTATACTTGAGGTAAAAGGTAATGATATATGGCGTTATTTTAAATTTGAAAGAGGCATTCACAGAGTTCAAAGAGTTCCTAAAACTGAAGCCGACGGAAGGGTTCATACATCTACAGTAAGCGTAGCGGTTCTTTTTGAAGCTAAAGAGATCGATATCGAAATAAAAGCAGAAGATTTAAAAATTGATACTTACAGAGCATCTGGTGCAGGTGGACAACATGTTAATAAAACTGATTCAGCAATAAGAATTACACATTTACCTACTGGTAATATTATTGTATGTCAGGATGAAAGAAGTCAACTAAAAAATAAAGAAAAAGCACTTAAAATATTAAGAGCGAGGCTCTATGAACTAAAAATTATAGAACAAGAAAAACAACTTTCAATTGAGAGAAAAAAGCAAGTTGGTTCAGGTGATAGATCAGAAAAAATAAGAACATATAATTTTCAGCAGAACAGAATCACAGATCATAGAATATCATATAGTACTCGTAATATTACTGATATTATGAATGGTAATTTGTTAGGGCTTATAAACGAACTAATCGAGGCTGATATTAGGCAAAATATGAGCACGGAAAAAAATGTTTAGAAATGCTAATAATGTATATGATTTATTAAAAACAGCTGAATTTTTTTTGAAATCTAAGGGGCTTCATGAGCCTAGATGTGATGCTGAGATTATTTTGAGCTCTATTTTACAAATAAAACGTACTAAACTGTTTTTTTTTGAAAATTATGAACTGATACGTAAGCAAATATCACGGTATGAAGAACATATTTTAAGACGTGCCAATAGAGAACCTACAGCATATATAACTGGATGTGTTGAATTCATGGGATTAAAGTTTAAAGTAAATAAAGATGTTTTAATACCGAGATTTGAAACTGAAATAGTTGTTGAAAATGTGATAGATATTGCATTAAAGAAAAATAAAAGATCAGCATTGGATTTATGCACCGGGTCAGGTTGCATAGCTATTAGTCTATCAAAATTTGGAAGCTTAAAAAATATCACTGCGTCTGACATAAGTAAAAAATCACTAAATGTAGCTAAAGAAAATGCCAAAAACAATGATGTTGTTAATGTAAATTTTATAGAAAGCAATATTTTCAATAAAATAAATAATAAATTTTTTGATGTAATCGTTGCTAATCCTCCATACGTTTCATATGAAGAGTATAAAAATTTGGAACCAGAACTCAAATATGAACCTGAACTTGCTCTAAAAGCTAAAAATGATGGATTATTTTTTTATAATGAAATAGCAACTAAAGCAAAGAAATATCTAAAAAACTGTGGATATGTTGTAGTAGAGTTAAACGCGAACAAATATAGTTTAATAAAACAAATATTCTTACAAAACTGTTACAAAAATATTGAAATAATTAATGATTATGCGAGACTACCAAGAGTACTAAAGGCACAAAATGGATAAAATCATAATATATGGTGGAAACAGACTAAAGGGTGAAGTCACTGTGTCTGGTTCAAAAAATTCTGCTTTACCTATATTGTTTTCAACTTTACTCACTGATGATAGTATGACAATAACAAATATTCCGTCTCTTACAGATATAAATACAGCCATATCATTTTTAAATTTTATAGGAAAAAAAATAACAAAAAAAGGAAATACGGTAACAGTACACAGTTCATATAGATGTAAGCGCTACAAGCATATAGCTCCATACGAATTAGTGAGGAAGATGCGAGCAAGTATTTTAGTAATGGGTCCATTACTTGCAAGATTAAAAAAAGTTGATATGTCAATGCCTGGTGGATGTGCTATAGGAGCAAGACCTATAGATATTCATTTAGACGCATTCAAAAAATTGGGAGCTGAAATTTTAGTAAAAAATGGTTATATAAAGACTTTTGTGAGAAATGATCTCAGAGGTACAGCTATAAATCTTAATTTTCCAAGCGTTGGTGCAACAGAGAATATATTACTAGCTGCTGTTTTAGCAAAAGGAGAAACTATAATTAATAATGCTGCACGTGAGCCTGAAATTGAGGATTTAGCTAATGTTTTAAATAAAATGGGTGCAAATATTAGTGGTGCTGGAACAAATAAAATCATAGTTAATGGTATGAAAAAGCTTAGTGGTTTTACATGTCACGAAGTGATTCCAGACAGAATAGAAGCTGCTACATACATAATAGCAGCTGCAATCACAAAAGGAGAAATTATTCTTAAAAAAGTTATACCACAGCACTTAGATTTTGTTACAAATAAACTAAAAAAATGCGGGTTATTTATTAAAGAAACTGAAGATACAATTTTAGCAAAATGGACAAAAAACTTAAGGCCTCAAAATGTAAAAACAGGCGTATATCCGATGTTTCCTACAGATTTACAAGCTCAATGGATGGTATTAATGTGTCTTTTAAATGGGTATACATCATATATAGAGGAAAATATTTTTGAAAACAGATTTCTACATGTTGCTGAACTTCAAAGATTCGGAGCTAATATAACAATAAATGGTAAAACAGTAAACATAAAAGGTGTAGAAAAGTTTTCTGGTGCTCCAGCTATGGTATCAGATTTAAGAGCTGGTGCTGCTATTATTTTAGCTGGACTTGCTGCAAGTGGAAAAACAACTGTTTCAAGAATTTATCATTTGGACAGAGGATATGATACTTTTGAAAAAAAATTAAAAAAATTAGGAGCAAATATAAAAAGAGTTCACTATGATGATACATAACCAGTAGAAAAATATAACGTGCATAATAATATTACTTATTCATTTTTATGATAAGATAAATTCCTATTGTAGTAAATATAAAATTAGGAGTCCAAGCAGCCATAAATGGTGATAATATGAAATTATCACCAAGAGATCTTGTAATTGCTTGCATTCCCCAGTAAATAAATATAACAAATATAGCTAAAGTAAAACCTAACACCCTATTTAGTTTCCCCATGGATTCAAGAACAAATGGAATCCCAATTATCATAACAACAATGTGTGCAAAAATAGCAGCATATCTGATGTTGAAAGCAATAAGTGCATATTGCTTTTTAATTCCTATTTGGCCAAAAAGTTTTATCTTGTTTATATATTTTCTAAATGCACAAGTATTCATAATATTATATTTGACATTTTGTATTGTCATATCATTGGCACTTACACGTAACCCTGAATCATAAGCTTTAAAATAAAATTCTTTCCAAAAATTATTATCAAAGCATCTTAAAACTCCTTTTTTTAAAATCCATTTACCATCATTAAATACACCAATTTTTGCCAAAACAAGATATTCTATTTTAAATTCATTATTGTATTTTTCAATTACGACATCTTTCATCATTTTTTTATCAACATTTAAATATCCTATTGTGAATCTTTTGTTGTCAGACATAGAAATTACTAAATCAAAAAATTCAGTTTTTGGACTTGTTTCCTCTTTTTGTATCAATTTTTTAAATATTGTTTCGTATGTACTTGTTTTTGGAATAATAAATTCTCTCATTGCAAGATCACTAAGTCCTATTACAAAACTTAACATTGTTAGTAAAAATATGATTTGCCATATATTTATTCCAGCAGACTTCATTGCGATTATTTCATTTCTTTTTGATAAATTTCCCAGAGAAAATAATAAAGCTAGAAGAGTTGATATTGGAAGAGCCTGTACGAGCCACCATGGCATATTTGAAAACACATGAATAATCATTAAAGAAAATGGAGTTTTATATCTCATATAAAAATTCATTTTTTCAAGTAAATTTGTTATTACACCTATAAGTGCAAGCGTAGTTGTTGTGAATAAAAAAGTTTTTATAAAATTCTTAATTATATATTTGTGTATAATTTTCATCATTATTCACACATTTTTATAAACAAATAAATTCCTATAGTTGTGATAATAAAATTCGGGACCCACATCGTAACTCCTATAGAAATATATTTTTTATCACTTAACATCAATATAAGCATAAGGAGTATATAGTATAGTAATATAATGCCTAAGCTTATTCCAAAACTTATCGCTTTTCCATTTTTACCTGACATTATCCCAATTGGCAAAGCAATAACTACAAAAGAAATAGGAGCAATAGCAAAGATCCACCTAAACCAAAATTCTTTTCTATATTCTATTGAGGAAATACCTTGTTTTTCACATTTTTTTATAACTTTTAATATAGTTGGAGAAGACATTTCACGTATAGTTAAAGAAATTTTCTTATTATTTCTGCAAATATGTTCAATCGGCATAAAAAAACAATAAGATTTAAAAGTCATGTGAATCATGTTATTAATATCTGTAGAAGATATTTTCTGCAAACATCCGTTATAAAGAATAAATCGCAATCCATTTTGATAAATTTTTACCCTTGCAGATGCTGCTGATATACGCCATTTAGAATCATTATTATGCAACAAAATATTATTATCATTTTTTACATCATATGTATCATCATTACTATTATTCATTTTGTATATACTCACTTCTGAAAGAGTGTTATTTTTATTATTTACATTGTTTGCATATAAACGATAATTACCAATTTCCATTAATGTTTTCTCATTAAATTTTACAAATGGCCTTTGTATTAAAATTTTTTCATATAATTTTTTGAAATTAGAATTGAGTGAAGGTGACACAAAATGATTAAAGAATACAAGAAAAAAAGATATTCCGCATACAGTAATTATTATTGGTATTGACATACTTCTACAACTTAATCCCAAAGATTTCATTGCTGTAATTTCATTATCCTCTGAAAATCTTCCATAAGAAAGTAAAATTCCGAAAAGAACAGCCATGGGTACTGCAATAGTTAAAATATTTGGTAAAATAAAAATAAACAATTTTAACACAAATATAAAAGGTACTCGCTTCGAGAGTAAAAGATCTGCAAAATCAAATATACGATCCAAAAGAAGTAGTACAGAAAATACAGATACTCCAAAAACAAGAGAGCTAAAAAACTCTTTAATAACATACAAATGTAATTTCTTTATCATTTTTGAATTCTAATAATCACTTATATATAACGTACATATATATAGGTATATATAAATTTCTTATAAAAACACTTTGTTTTTGAAAATATTTTCGATATATTTATCGATTGTCCACAGAAAAACCAAAACCCTTATGCAATGCTTTAACAGCTTTTAACATATCAAGTCTATTTATAATACAAGATATCTTGATTTCACTCGTTGAAATTATTTCAATATTTATACCCTCATTATTGAGTATTTCGAACATTTTAGCAGCAATACTAGGATTGCTTTTCATTCCTATACCTATAATAGAAACTTTAGCAACACAGTCATCATAAACAATAGATGCACTTTTAAATTCGTGAGATATCTTATTAAGTTCTAAATCTGTTTTTTCAGTATCTTGTTTATCAACAGTAAACGAAATATTATTTTTTTTATTTACAATTACAGATTGAATAATATCTACGTTTACATTAATGTTTGCTAATCTGCTAAAAATTTTTGCAGCAAGTCCTGGAGTGTCAGGTAAATCTACTATTGTAAATTTTACATTATCTTTGCTAAAAGTTACACCTGAGACTAATGGCGTTTCCATGTTGCTTCTCCTAATTTTTTCTTTACTTGTAATTACTGTTCCTTTGCTTTCATTAAAAGTATTTTTCGAATGTACTTCAATATTAAATTTTTTTGCTATTTCTACACTTCTCGTCTGTAAAATTTGGGCACCAGACCCAGCCATTTCTAACATTTCATCGTAAGACACATAAGCTATTTTTTTTGCATCAGTTACAACTCTTGGATCTGCTGTATAAACACCGTCAACATCAGAATATATTTCACATAAATCGGCATTTAACGTAGCAGCTAAAACAACAGCAGTTAGATCTGATCCTCCTCTACCTAAAGTTGTTATGTCTCTCTTGGAATTGAAAGCTTGAAAACCAGCTATTACAACAATTTTATCATCTAAAATTTGCTTTTTAATTTTTCGAGAGTCAATACTTTTAACTCGTGCTTGCGTATAAGTCATATCAGCAAAAATACCAGCTTGTGGACCCGTCATAGAAATCACTTTTTCACCCATAGCATCTATCGCTATTGAAAGAAGAGCAATTGAAACCATTTCACCTGTAGCAAGTAATACATCCATCTCTCTTAGTTGAGGTCTAGAAGTAATTTTAGTTACCATTGTAAGTAAATCATCAGTTGTATTTCCTGGAGCAGAAACAACAACTACAATTTTATTACCCTCCTTTTTTTTTGCAATGATTTTCTTGGCAACAAACTTTATCTTATCAGTATCTGCAACAGACGATCCTCCAAATTTCATTACAATCAAAGACATTTTTTATCCTCCATAATCATTATTACAAATTTTAACTTACTTTTTTTATTTGTATTTTTTATCATTTCTATTCTGATTTAATCTTTTTTATTTTCAGAATTTATTCATGAATAGTATTTGCAATATTTATGATATAAAGAAATAAAAAGTAGCCACATGATATTATCACATCCAAGTTTCAGTAAATTTTTCTTTACAACTTTTAACACACTACTTGTACTTGTTATCTTAATATTTTCTCAATTATTTTTGATATACTTAATATAACCTTGAGAAAATACACAACAAATACCTTGTTAAAAAACGAAAAACAATTATACCTATTTTATTCTTATTTTACGAGTAATATCAGATTATTTCAATGCCACTAAAAAATTTCTAAAAAAAAGAAGCTTATTTTGTTTTATTTTATTGTTATAATGTCAAGAAAGGATTGACAATATTTAAAATACTTTTGTATACTGACGATGTTCTGTTGAATGTTATAGTTCAACTGTTATTCTGTTAGCTCACAATATATTAAGAGTTCACAATGAATAAAGACGCTTTATGCATTGCGGGGTTAAAGCTTAGAAGTCGTATTTTCATAGGAAGCGGGAAATTTTCCAGTAATGAAATAATACCTATGATAGTAAAATATTCACAGGCTCAAGTCGTAACTGTTGCTGTCAGAAGATTTGATCCAAGCAACCCCAAAGAAAATATTTTGGAGTATATACCTAACGGTGTATACATAATGCCGAACACTTCAGGAGCTAGGACTGTTGATGAAGCAGTACGCATAGCGCGCATTGCAAGAGTCGCAGCTAAAACCAATCTAATAAAAATAGAAATAGTAAATGACAATAAATATCTCTTACCTGATAATTATCAAACAGCGAGAGCATGCGAAATACTTACGAAAGAAGGTTTTATGGTTTTCGCGTATATGAACGCAGATTTATATTCCGCAAGAGATTTACAAAATGCTGGAGCGAAAGCAATTATGCCTCTAGGAGCTCCTATAGGTACAAATAGAGGTATAAAAACAAAAGAAATGGTAAAAATTTTAATTGAAGAGATTAAAACTCCTATAATAATTGATGCCGGACTTGGAAAACCGTCAGATGCTTGTAAATGTATGGAAATGGGTTGTAGCGCTGTTATGGTAAATACATCAATCTCTTCAAGTGCCGATCCGATTTTAATGGCTGAAGCTTTTAAAGATGCAGTAAGTGCTGGTAGAAAAGCATTTCTAGCAAAATTTGGGACAAACTCAGATAAGGCAAAAGCATCTTCGCCATTAACAGGATTTTTACATACAGTATAAGTGAATAAGTATTAATACAATAAAATACAAACTGGAGATTGTTTTGTGACGTTTTATGAAGTGAAAAAGAAATACGATAAATTTAATTTTGAACAGTATATCAGTGCTGTTTCAGATAAAATGATTAAAAGTTCAATATGTAAAAGTGTTTTGAACGATATGGATTTTTTAAACATAATTTCTCCTAAAGCGACTAAATATATTGAGGAAATAGCACAAAAAGCACATAATATATCCGTTAATCATTTCGGTAAAAACATACTTTTATATGCACCGTTATATGTATCAAATTTTTGTACAAATAATTGTGTTTATTGTGGCTTTTCAACTGCGAATAAAATAAAACGTGAGGTTCTTACATTTGAAAAAATTGAGGAAAATTGTAAGATTCTCTCGTCTTACGGAATACGTCATGTATTACTTGTTACTGGTGAGAGTAATACGCGAACACCACTTAGTTATTTAAAAAAATGTATTAGCATGCTAAGAAATTATTTTGATGGTATAGATATAGAAATTTATCCACTAGATGAATGTGGATATAAAGAACTTTTAGAAGCAGGTGCTGATGGATTAACTATTTATCAAGAAACTTACAATGAAAAATTATACAGACTGCTTCACACAAAAGGAGCGAAAGCAAATTACTATTATCGCTTAGAAGCGTGTGAAAGAGCAGGCAAAGTAAATTATAGGAGTTTAAATGTTGGAGTATTGATGGGATTAAACGATTTTATAAGTGAAGTTTTTTTTGTAGGACTTCACGCTGCATATCTTCAAAATAATTTTCCAAGTGCAGAAATTAGTATATCTTTTCCTAGGTTACGACCTACAGTAAAATATTATAAGCCAAAAATCACAGTATCTGATCAGAATCTTATTCAAGCAATTTGTGCAGTAAGAATCTTTATAAATCGTGTAAACATAACAATATCAACTCGTGAAAATCAATGCTTAAGAAGTAATTTAATACCTCTCGGTATTACAAAAATGTCTGCAGGATCAAGCACAGAAGTTGGAGGTTATATTAACAATAATAAAAAACAAGAATTTGAAGGTCAATTTAAAATAAATGATACATCCACAGTAAATGATGTAAAGAAAATGATATACAAAATGGGTTATCAGCCAGTCATGAAAAATTGGTTAGTTTTATGAAACGATTGATTCCCAAAGGACTATATGCAATAACTTTAGAAAATTTTTCAAATGGAAAAAATAACATTACCGTTGTGAAAGAAATGCTTGACGCTGGAATAAAAATTTTACAGTACCGTGACAAATATAAGACAAAACTTGAAAAATTTAAACAATGTGAAGTCATAAGAAAACTAACTTTGGATTATGGTGTTTTTTTTATTGTAAATGATGACATAGACATATGTTTGTCCTTAAAAAGTGATGGAATCCATTTAGGACAAAGTGATTTGCCGATTACAAAGGCAAGAGAAATTGTTGGAGATGATATAAACATAGGGCTATCAACACATTCACCAGAACAAGCGATTCGTGCAGTAGAACAAGGAGCTGATTATATAGGTGTTGGCCCTATATATAAAACTTTTACAAAAAATGTAAATCCTGTTGGACTTGACTATTTAGATTTTTGCACAAAGAATATTTTTATTCCAAAAGTTGCAATAGGCGGTATTAAGCTTTCAAATCTTTCAAAAATTTGTAAATATAAGCCGGACAATATATGTATGGTAAGTGAAATAACTATGGCAGTAAATGTGAAACTTACAGTTAAAAAAGCAGAGGAGATATTAAATGATTACTATTAAAGTTAATGGAAAAAATAAAGAAATAGAGGAAAATGAGAGTTTATCAAATTTTTTAAAAACCAATGGCATTAATTTTGATGAAGTAACAATAGAGCACAATTTTAAAATTGTTGACTTTATAAATATTGCGAATATTATATTAAAAAAAGGGGATGTGCTTGAAATATTAAGATTTGTTGGAGGTGGGTAAAATTGTGCACACAAAAGACTTAGAAAGATATCAAAGACAGTTGTTAATTGAACATATAAGCATAAAAGGTCAACAAAAACTTTTTGATGCAAAAGTGCTCGTATGCGGAGCTGGAGGTCTGGGTAGTTCTGCACTTATGTACCTTGCAGCAGCAGGTGTTGGTAATATTGGATTATGTGATTTTGACGTTGTATCTTTAAGCAATTTGAACAGACAAATACTTTATGTTCCAGACGATCTTAGAAAACAAAAAATTATTATTGCTAAGAAAAAACTTGAAAAATTTAATCCAGACATTAAAATTATAGCACATTTTGAAAAACTCACGTTAGATAATGCTAAACGTATTTTTAAAAATTATGATATCATAATAGATGCTGTTGATAATTTCTCAAGTAGATACTTAATAAACGAAGTTGCTTACAAAAATTTCATACCTTTAGTATGTGGAGCAGTGTGCGAGTGTGAAGGGATTTTAACAACAATAATTCCAAAAGAAAATACAAGCTGTTTTCGATGCATATACCCTACTAGTCCATCATTGAATTTCACATCAAAAACATTCGGTATACTTGGTGCAGTAGCTGGTATAATAGGTTCTATGGAAGCACTTGAGGCAATAAAGCTTATTTTAGGATTAGATTGTCTTAAGAACAAAATTTTAATTTTCAAAGGAATTGAAAATACATATAGAATTAGAACTATTATAAAAAAGAATAATTGTGAAGTTTGTGCTAATAACGTGTTTACAAAAGGAGAATGGGGTAATGTCAAAACTGAAGACTGGTAGACATACATCTGCAATCAAAGAAGTAAGAAAAACTGAAAAAAGAACGAAAAGAAATGCAGCAATAAAAAGTAAGATAAAAACTTCAGTAAAAAAAGTGGAAGTAGCTGTAAAAAATAATGATATAAACACTGCTCAAAATTGTTTAAACATAGCTTTTTCAGAATGGGATAAAGCTGCAAAAAATAATATAATTCATCATAAAGCGGCTTCTAATCAAAAAGCAAGATTATCTAAGCTTGTAATTGGAATAAAAAAATAATTTTATTAAAATAATATTTGCCCGATAGTGTAATTTGGTAACACGTCTGTTTCTGAAACAGAAGTTTCCTGGTTCGAGTCCAGGTCGGGCAGAGTGTGTTGTTAAAATGTATCATTTTGTAAATTTTTTATTTTTAACTCTGATTCTATAAAAATACTTTAACAAAAGTAAATGGAATAAAAAGATATTAAAATTTATGATGCTTTTGACATACTTAAAAACATACATCTATAATATTACTATAATAATACAACGGCATATACAATAAAAAACATGAAAAAAAAGCAAATAAAAACAGTTGATAACTATCATCGTCTATCGTGGGATGAATATTTTATGAAGCTTGCTTGGCTTATTGCTGAAAGATCTACATGTTTACGTCATCATGTTGGGGCTGTTATTGTAAAGAATAATAGAATTTTAGCAACAGGTTATAATGGAGCTGCAATAAATGTTCAAGATTGTATATCTCTTGGATGCTTAAGAAATATGTTAAATATTTCATCTGGGCAAAGACAAGAAATATGTAGGGCAATTCATGCTGAGCAAAACGCGATTATACAAAGTGGATGCACAAATGTAAATATTGAAAAGTCAACACTATATTGTACCCATTCACCATGTATATTATGCGCTAAAATGATAGTTAATGCATCTATAGAACGAGTTGTAATGGATATAAGATATTCAGATAATGCTTTTGAAGAGCTTTTTTTACAGACAGGAATAGCTTTTTCAAAATTAAAAATAAACGATTTATTCATATCTCAGCTTATATAATTTTAATTGTAACAAGAATCTCTAAATATTTTTTAACTTTTAGGATGAAATCTTTTATGTTGTTGTATAACTTGTGATTTATCAAGATGTGTATAAATTTGAGTTGATGCTATTGAAACATGTCCAAGCATTTCTTGTACAAAGCGAATGTTAGCTCCACCAGCTAATAGATGACTTGCAAAAGAATGTCTCAATGTATGTGGAGTGATATTTTTAATGATTCCAGCTTTTTTTGCAATATTTTTAAGTTGTCTCCAGAATTCTACTCTTGAAAGTTTTTTGCCAAGTCTTGATATAAAAACATATTCCTCTTCTATTGTATGTAGAGGACGTTTTAAGAGATATACATTTATGAAGTATTTAGCCTTATTTCCAAAAGGTATAAGTCTTTCCTTTGCACCTTTACCTATAATTCTTAAAAAACAATTTTCTAGATTCATATTTAAAAATTTAAGATTTATTAATTCTGATACTCTTAATCCAGCTGCATAAAGAAGTTCTAACATAGCCCTGTTACGTATGTGATATATATCATCGAGAGTATCCATAGAGTTAAAAAGTATGTTAATTTCATTTAAACTAAGCATATTTGGCAAATTTTCTGGAATTTTAGGTGATACTAAATATACAGTTGGATTATTTTCTACCAAATTTTCCAAGCATAGAAATTTATAAAACTGTCTCAAAGATTCTATAGTTCTAAAGATCGATCTTGGTTTCAATCCTTTAACCTTTATTTCAAATAAGAAATCCGTTATATCATTATGCCGACAATCCTCAAGATTTATTTGCTTTTTTTTAACAAAACAAATAAACTTTAAGATGTCTGTTTTATATGCTAAAACAGTGTTTTTAGATAACCCTCTATCGACACTTATATAAGAAATAAAGTTATCAAGTATATTTTTAATTTCTTTCATATCTGTTTATTATTTAATTACAGTAAAAAATTTTTTATTTTAAATATGGATTATGTCTAATTTCATTAGCAAGTGTAGTACAACATCCATGACCTGGATAAATGGTAAGACATGAATCTAATTTTTTTAATTCAGTAATAGACTTCATAATTTCTTCGAAATTTCCTCCTTCTAAATCAGTTCTACCTATAGTACCAGAAAATAACGTATCTCCAGTAATTAAAAAGCTATCAAATAACAAACATATGCTACCTTTTGTATGTCCAGGGGTATGTATAATTTTAGGATCTGTAAAAGATAATTTTAATGTACTATTATTTTTAAGTAATATTTCTGGATCTTTTATAGTTTTAGGTGAACTAAAAATTCCAGATCCATTTTTATAGATATTTACAAGCATTTCAGCATCATATTCATGTATTGCTAATGAAATTTTGAATTCTAAACGTATTTGATCATCAGAAAGTATATGGTCGTAGTGACCATGAGTATTCACAAGCAATTCTGGTTTTAGATTATGTTTCTTTATTTCACGAATTATTTTTATTCCATCTTCACCAGGATCTACAATTAACGCTTGTAAACTATCAGAATCATAGATTATATAGCAGTTTTCATTTAAAATTCCAGATACTATCTTTTTTATTTTTAACAATGCAATACCCCCAAATATTTAAAAAATACATACCATAATCAATTAAATATTATAAATCTTATAATTTGTAATACAATATTACTAAAAATAGCTGATATAACATCGTCTATAGTCACACTTAATATATTTTTCATTTCGTGGAATTTTCTTATAAATAGAGGTTTTCTAGTATCAAGTATTCTAAACAACACAAATCCCAAAAATAAGAATAAAAAAGTTTTAGGCAAAAACGCAACAGAAATCCACATCCCTGCAAATTCATCTATAATTATTCTTCGATCATCTTTTTTATTATAAATATTTTCAGCAAGTGTTGAAAATAAAACTGCAAAAATAGTTACTATGAGTAATGCGAAACCCTGAAATATGTAACAACTATCAGGTATAAACAATTCCCATAATAAAATTCCAACTAAACTACCGAATGTCCCAGAAGCATATTTTATATAACCTAATCCAGCTATAGAAGAAAAAAAAAGTATTATTTTATTCATCTTTATTCAACAATAACCTTCTATATTTCCATACGTAATTTAACCCTGAATATATAGTAAATATTGTGGCAACAACAGTTGCCCAAAAAGGTAATTTACGCAATAAAATAACGCAACTATAACAAACCCTATTATTAGAAATAAAAGAATACAATAATTCATTCATTATCAAAACTGTTAATATCAATATAATTACAATCATTTGTGATGTCGTTTTAAATTTTCCAGATTTATCCGCTGATACTATCATATTTTTAGGTACTGCCACAGACCGTAATCCAGTTATTAAAAATTCTCTTGCAACAATAATTATTACCATCCATGCAGGAATGCCAAGTGATGGTATACCAACGAAACATATAAAAGCAGCGAATATCAATAATTTATCTGCAAGAGGATCTAATAATGCTCCGGTAGCAGTCATCGCTTTATTTCTTCTAGCTATTTGTCCATCAAGAAAATCTGTAATTGCTGCTATACAAAATACAAATAATGCTAAAATATTATTGTAAATTCCTCTCATTTCCATAAAAAATATGAAAAGTGGTACTATACACATTCTTGCTACAGTAAGTTTATTAGGTAAATTCATCTAACTTCCCAATTATTTAAGTATTACAACATAAAATATTCTATATAGAGAATAAAAGTTAGATGTAATTGTACTTATTTTATTTTTATTTTACTAATTATTAATTATTTATCATTTAATATTTGTCTTGCATGCTATTTTTTTCTAAATATTGTTTAATTTTTTCATAATATATATGCCACTTATTTGTTCCATTAGGTTTCATTATAAATCCTTCAGTTTCAAGAATACTTAATATGTTTGTAGCTCTTGCAGAACTTCCAAAATTTGCTTTAAGTAAATCTTGAGATATGCGTTTACGTTCACTTATAAGTCTAAGTGCTGGAACTAAGTCCTTATTTTTTCCGCTACTAAGGTCATTTTTATTTTCAATCTCAATAACTACAGGTCTATACAATTTTGGAAATTTTTGAGCATTTATGAATGATACTATTCTTTCAGCTTCTTTAGATGAAATATAGGCACCTTGTAACCTCACAGGTATTGCTTCTCCTGGTGGCATAAACAACATATCTCCTCTACCAACTAAACATTCTGCTCCGAGTAAATCTAGAATAACTCTAGAATCTGTTTTTGATGTTGTTTGGAATGAAAGCCTGGCTGGAAAATTAGCTTTAATTATACCAGTTATAACGTTAACTGAAGGTCTTTGTGTTGCAAGAATTAGATGTATGCCTACAGCTCTAGCCATTTGAGCTAAACGTTGTATAGAATCTTCTATTTCTTTTTGAACAACAAGCATTAAATCAGCAAACTCATCTATTATAACTACAATATAAAACTCTTTTTCAGCACCGAGTTCTGACATTTTTCTATTATAATCTTCAATATTTCTTACAGTTTCTTTTGCAAATTTTAAATATCTTTCATTCATAATAACTACAAGTTTTTTTAAAGCTGATACAGCTTCTCTCGGATTTGTTATAATGCTCGCATCAGCTCCTGAAGAACACGGATTATAAATATGCGGGATATCTTCATATATAAGCATTTCAACACGTTTTGGGTCGATCAATGTAAATTTTACTTCATCAGGGCGGGCTTTATATAAAATAGAAAGTATCATTGTGTGAATACCTATGCTTTTACCAGAACCTGTCGCACCTGCAATTAGAAGATGTGGCATTGAAATTAAATTTGCTACATATCCTATTCCATCAGTAGTTTTACCTAAAGCTAAAGTAAGCAAAGATTTTGAATTTTTAAAAGTATCACTTTCTACAATTCCTCTTAGTCCGACAACAATACTCGATGAATTCGGGACTTCTATGCCAACAACTGATTTTTCTGGAATAGGAACTATTCTTATGGATGAAGCGCGCATAGCAAGTGAAATGTTATCTATAACATTAGATACAGATTGTACTCTTATTCCAGGAGCTAAAACTAAATCGTATCTAGTAACTACAGGCCCAGGAATGATATCTTTAACTTCTGCTGTTATATCAAAATCAGCTAAAGTATTTCTTAAAAGTGATGCTTTATCCAAAAGCTCGCTATTATTTACCTTAAAATTAATAGGATCCAAATCAAGTAAGTTAGTTGTAGGAAGTTTATAATTGAAAAAAACTGTATCATTAGTTTTTTTTTCATGTTTGATAACAATTGGTTCTTTAGATTCGTCATTATTTTTACTTATTCTATTTTCTTGTTTTTGTACAATATTCGGTTTTATATGCTTCAATTCATAAGATTCGAGATCAAGTTTGTTTGGTTGTATTTTAGAGTTGAACAATCTTTCGTTATTGTTAATTACACATCTTTTTTCTTTAAATTTTCTAAAAAGACAAAAAACATATGGAATTATTGATATTCCTAAAAGCTTCATAAAAGAAATAAAAAAAACTATAATCAGTATAGCAAAACTGAGCCATATCTCAAAAAAAAATTTTAAAAATAAGCATAAATTATAACCTATGTACCCTCCACAAATCATTGGTTTAAATGTATTTTTAACTACTTCAAGAAGTGTCGATAAAGAAGTAATACACACAAAAGACCAAATGAAATCAATTTTCTTTTTTATTTTTGTAGGGTTATTAATATTCATTATGAAGTACCGCAAAAATATTAACGGTAAAATATAAGATGACATTCCAAATATTCTAAACATCGAAATAAAAAATATTTTTCCAAATAGTCCAGATTCTGTTGGAAAAATGAACACGTAGGTACTTAAAAATGTTGCAAACAAAAAAGATACTGTGATAACTTCTTCATTTGTTTCTATATTACATCGTTTTTTGTTCTTAATTTTATTATTTATTTCCACGAAAACAGTCCTCTTAAATGAAAAAAGACTTTAGATGGATTATTTCACTAGAATACTACAAACTTAATATTAAAAAAATGTCAATTACATTTTTTCAACTTCAAACAGATCCTGTCCTGAGTTAACTGGAGCACCATTTTCTATTAATATTTTTGATATCTTCGCTTTAAAAGTAGCTTTTATTTCATTCATAACCTTCATTGCTTCAATTATGCAAACTGTAGTTCCAATTTCAATAATATCTCCATCATTTACATATACTTTAGATAAAGGTGAAGAAGACCTATAGAATACACCAGCTAATGGTGACTTTATAGTTACTACAGAAGTTGATACTTTACAATGATCTTTAAACTTTTCAGTAACAGATTCTGTTGTAGTATGTTGCTGTTTTTTTAACGCAACAAATTCACTTTCAGTATTATCTTTGCGTTTTATGTAAATATTACAATCCTTTGATTTTACCTCCAGCTCACAAATATTTTCTTCCTTCATTATTTCATAAATAGATTTTATTCTTTCTTTAATATCAGCAGGCATTATTTACTTCCAACAAATTTATTTTCAATTTGACTACTCACAATTGACTGCTTTTACACTTAAATTTATTCTTCCCTGTTTATCTATTTCAATTACTTTGACTTTAACTTCATCACCTTCGTTAATTACATCTTCAACTCTTTTTATGTGTTGATTTGAAATTTGTGAAATATGAATTAATCCTTCTTTACCGGGTAAAATTTCTGCAAAAGCACCAAATGTCATTATTTTTATAATTTTACCTTTATAGATTTTTCCAATTTCAACTTCAGAAAGTAAAGATTCTACATACTCTTTTGCTGAATCGACACCAATAGACTCAACTCCAGAAATAAATACCTTACCTACTTCATCAATATCTATTTTAACATTATTCTCTTCTTGTATTTTTCTTATATTTTTCCCACCGGGACCTATAAGTTCTCCTATTTTATTCTGAGGTATTGTTAAGATTGCGATACGAGGTGCAAGATTAGAAAGATTATTATTTGGAATTGAAATTTCACTATCCATTTTATCCAATATGAAAAGTCTTCCGCACTTTGCGCGTTCTAGTGCATGAGCTATAATTTCAGTCGTGAGCCCTGAAATTTTAATGTCCATTTGCAATGCTGTGATACCCTTTTTTGTTCCAGCTACTTTAAAATCCATATCGCCAATATGATCTTCAATACCCGCGATATCAGTTAAAATAACATAATCATCATGCTCTTTTATCAGTCCCATAGCAATCCCAGCACAACTTGATTTTACAGGTACTCCTGCATTGAATAGAGCAAGTGACCCTCCACAAACTGAAGCCATTGATGAAGAACCATTAGACTCTAATATATCTGACACCACTCTTATTGTATAACCAAAATCTTCTTCATCAGGTAAAATAGCCATTAAAGCTCTCTTTGCTAAATATCCATGTCCAATCTCTCTTCTACTCGTAGATCTTTCACTTTTAGGTTCCCCAGTTGCAAATCCAGGGAAATTATAATGAAGAATAAAGCGTTCTTTATATTCGCCTTTGAGTTCATCCATAATTTGCATATCACTTGGAGTTCCAAGAGTTACTGTAACTAAAGCTTGTGTTTGTCCCCTTGTAAATAAACTAGATCCATGAACCCTTGGAAGTACATTTGTTTCACAAGCTATAGTTCTTATTTCTTCTAAACTACGACCATCCATTCGGATTTTTTTACTTAATATAAACTCTCTTGCCTCTTTGAAAAAAATATCTTCCAATATTATTTCTATCATATCTTGGCATTCTTGTGGGTATTTTTCACAAAATCTTGATGATATATCTTTTTTGAAAAAATCCCAAAAAGATTCTCTTTCTTTTTTTTCACTAATTGTAATAGCTTCTTTTGCTTTTATAACCGCCTCAGACTCAATATTTGTTTTAAATGATGCGCTGCATTGTGAATGTGTAATTCGAATTTTTGATTTTTTAGGAAGTAATTTTTGAAACAAACAAATTTTTTTTATTACACTATGTGCGAGTTCTATAGCCTCTATTATTTCCTCTTCCAAAATTTCTTTAGCACTAGCCTCAACCATTGTTAAAGCCTCATCAGTACCACTTACGATTAGATCTAAACTACTAATTTTTTGATCACTTATTGTTGGGTTCACAACAAATTGCCCATTTATCTTACATACTCTTGCAGAAGCCATAGGAATTGTGAATGGCAAATTAGAAGTAAACAAAGCAATTGATGCGCCTATAATGGCTGCAATTTCAGGATTATTTTGCCCATCATGTGAAAGAACTATTGCTGATACTTGTGTATCATTTCTCCAAAACTTTGATAGCAATGGTCTTATGCTTCTATCTATCAATCTACTTATCAGTATTTCACTATCTTTAGGTCTTGCTTCTCTTTTAAAAAATCCACCTGGAATTTTCCCAGCAGCATAGGTCCTTTCTCTGTAATCAACAGTCAAAGGTACAAAATTAATACCTATTTTTGGATCTTCTGCAGCAACGACTGTAACTAACACTACCGTGTCTCCAATTCTTACCATACAAGAACCATTCGCTTGTTTTGCAAATTTACCAGACTCAACAATAATTTTCTTACCAGCAATCTCTATTTCTTTTATAAAATATTCCACTTTCAAACTCCGTATTGTTTTAAACATCAAAATTCTAAAAAACTAATAAAACCTAATCGAAAATAAACATGTATCTTTACTTTCTAATGTTCAATTCCTTAATCAATGAAAAGTATCTGTCCTTATTACTTTTCTTAATATAATTCAACAGTCTCCTCCTTCTTCCTATCATCTTTAAAAAACCAACTTTTGAGGCGAAGTCTTTGGGTGCTTCTTTAAAATGTCCTAAAAGATGTTCAATTCTTGCTGTAAGGAGAGCAACCTGAACATTAGATGACCCAGTATCTGTTGCATGTACCTTAAATTTTTCTACTATTTCTTTTTTTTCAAGCACTATGTTTTTCCCCTTGTCAATTAATTTTCTTCAGTGTACTAACAAATTTTAAACTGTGTTTTATTATATCAAATATTTCATCATCTGTTCAAAAAAATACGACGCTAAAATAAACTACTTAAAAATCCGAAAAAATTTTCACAGGTTTAAGTGGTCAAAACCGCATTTGTACACCCGTACAAATGTCATTAACATAAAACTAATATGGTGTATATTAAAATTGTGAAAATGTGATACAATACACAACATGGAAAATGAAAAAAGTAAAAAAGAACTAACATCAAAAGCTTTGAAACTTACAGTATTAGCACTTTTTAGTATGTTTCATGTTTTATTATCAAATCATTACTATCAAGTCAAAAGTTATGTTTCTAGTATGTCAAATAACATTAATGTAATTATTTTTTTTAACAAAAAATTTAACTGTAGTGAATCATTAGTTTCAAAAATTGAAGGCACTAAATTAATGTTGGTAAAAGAATATGTAGATTCAGAAAAAGCATATTTACGAGCAATCAAAAAAAATCCATTTTTAAAAGACGTCATCAATATTGACAACATAGAAGAAATAATTCAACCGTATGCTGTTATTGTTCCAAAAACAACTCCTAATAAAAAACTTATTTCAAAAATAAAAAACATACTAAGCAAGTTCGATGCGGTTGATGAAGTAGTTTTCGATGAATTGTCTTTTAAACATTATGTAAAAATCCAAAATTTATCACTATTTTACATAAAAATATTTAAGATTTTTTCAATAATTATTGCCATATTATTTATCTTGAAGTGCATATTTTTTGTCATAGAAAAAAGCAAGAGTATATGGAAATTAACTATAGATATCTTCACATATGTGTTAATTTCAATAATTAGTTTCATTATTCTATGGTCTATATATACCTACATGCATTATCATTTATCTATATGTCCAATGATGTTGACATCAATGGTATTTTTTACTATCGTTCTTGGGATTATATTGGAATGATATGAGAATAGCAATGTATTATAAATATAAAATGGTTCACACTTTTTTAATGAAATATCATTCATTCATTAGCTATCGTAGTACTAACGTTGTTTTAAAAATATTTTTTTTATGTTTCTTTTTATTTAACCGCTTTGCAATAATTGCAGCAAAAAATGAAGACACTCAAACATATTTACGACAACTTAATGAAATAAAAAAATCATTAAAAGAAAAAAAAACAGAAAAAGATAAACTCATTATTAGGGAAAAAAAAACTAAAAACGAAATAAAAGTTCTTGATAATGATATAAAAGAAAATGAAAAAAATCTCAAAAAGATGTTGTTAAATATTAAACTTGCTAAATCTAACATAAAAAAATTTTCAATTAATTATAGTGATTCACTTATAGAAAGTGCTAAATGGAACCGTGCTATAGTTTCTGATGCAAAACTTCTTAACAAGATTGGATTTACGTTATCTTATGAGCAAAATCCGATAGAGTACAAAATAATACATGAGTGCTTGAAATATAAAAATTTAAAACTTGAAAATGAAAAAAAAAATCTTTTTGCTTCAGCAGCAAATATTGAAAAATGGAAAACACTAAAAGAAGAATTCTTAAATTTACAACACAAAGAAAACATATTGGCAATAAAGCATAAAAACATTCTTAACGATAAAAATAAGTTACTAAAGACTACTTTAAATAAAAAAATTATAGCTGAAAAAGAAATAAATTCTTTAAACAACACTGCAAAAGCGTTGCAAAATCTAATAGATAAAATAATAATAGCTAACAAACAAAAGCAGTTAAAGAAACCAATACTTACACAAAAAACAAAGAATTTATTTTCTTGGCCGGTTGATGGAAAAGTTGTTGTCAATTTTGGAAAAAGTAAACACCCGGAACTAGATACTTACATAATAAGCAATGGTATAAAAATCAGTGCCCCTAACTTTAGTAAAGTAAAAAGTGTCAATTCTGGAGTTGTAATTTTTGTAGGACAATTTCGTTCTTATGGGAAAATTATTATAATAGATCACAATGATGAGATTTTTACTATTTATGGACTCTTAAGCAAAATATTTGTAAAGGAAAAAGATAAAGTTTCAAAAGAAAAAATTATTGCGGAACTTGGCAGTGGTGAGGATAACATTTTATATTTCGAAGTAAGATATAAAAGTGTTCCAAATAATCCGATGTTGTGGTTTAAAGTAAAATAGAAAGAATTATTATGGAGAAGAGCGTGCATCTTAAAAAAAAAGTTATGTTTACTGTATTTCTTTTAGTTTTTTATGTGATAAATCTGCATGCCGTAAAAGATAATGAAATACGTGACGAGCTTAAATCAGTGATTAGCATAATGAGAATAATAAATAAAGAGTATGTTTCTGAAGTAAGCTCTAAGGATTTAATAACTGGAGCTATTAGAGGTATTGTTAACACCCTGGACCCATTTTCACAATATATAGGAAAGAAAGCTTATAAAGAACTAAAAAACGAAACAAAAGGCATTTATAGCGGTGTTGGCCTTCGTATTACAGTCAAAGATGATTTTATAACAGTAATGTCACCTCTTACAGGAACACCAGCGTATAAAGCTGGAATTTTTCCAGAAGATAAAATTATCAAAATTGATAACAAATCTACTACAGGTATGTCTATTGACAAAGCTGCAAAACTAATGCGTGGTGTAACTGGTAAAAAAGTTAAACTTGTAATTTTGAGAAAAAATTTTTCAGACATGATCGAATTTAATCTTGTAAGAGAAAAAATAAAAATTGAAACTGTGAAAACAATTATGCTTGATAAAAATATAGCATATGTAAGGCTCACGGAGTTTAATGCCCAAAGTGCCGATGATATTAAAAAAGAACTTTTTAATTGTAAAAAACAAGGCATGCAAGCTTTGATTTTAGATTTAAGAAATAATCCAGGAGGACTTTTAGATTCAACTATAAAAATAATCAGTTTATTTATAAAGGATAGAACAGTTGCTGTTACTATAAAAGGAAGAAGTGAAGAAAGCAAACAGGAGTTTTTTACAGATGGCAGTGGCGAATTTTATGATATTCCACTAGTTATACTTGTAAATAGGGGATCAGCTTCAGCAGCAGAGATATTGTCTGGTGTGATGCAGGATTTTAAAAGAGCTTTAATTATAGGAAATAACACATTTGGAAAAGGAAGTGTACAAAGTATCATACCACTACCTGATGGAACAGCTTTGAGGCTTACTATTGCTAAGTATTATCTTCCTTCGGGACGTTCAATTGATTCAGATAACAGAAATAAAAAAAATTGTATAATACCTGATATAAAAGTTGAAGTAGACACAGAAGAAGAAATAAAATTTGCAACCAATGAAGATGCTATTTTTTTATATGGTAAAAAAAATACTAAAAATATTCAAGATAAAGTTTTGAACAAGGCTATATCTATTATAAAAGAAAATAAAATTATTAGAATGGATTAATATTATTCCACAGCATAAGAAATAAATGACGCATAAGCTAAAATTTTTGTATGTATGGATTATAATTGTAAGTGCGTTTAACTTTTTGAAACAGATTTGAAATCAAATAATTAATACAAAAGCTATTTATGAATATTTTTGCGATAGAAACTTCTTGCGATGAAACATCTGCAGCCATAGTTTTAAATGGAACAAAAATAAAATCCATTATAGTTTCTTCACAAATAAAAATACATGCTAAATTTTCTGGAATTGTTCCTGAACTTGCAAGTCGATCTCATATAGAAAATATAAATTTAGTGATACATAAAGCTTTAAAAGCTGCCGGGGTTAATTTTTTAAATTTCAGACAGCATGTAGATGCTGTAGCTTATACTGTAGGTCCTGGTTTATTAGGAGCATTACTCGTGGGTGCAACTGCTGCACGATCAATTGCTTGTGTTTATAAAAAACCTGTGATACCTGTAAATCATTTAGAAGGTCATATATATTCTGCTTTTATTGAAAATGAATTTATAAAACCACCATTTTTGAGTGTAGTGATATCTGGTGGACACACAGCAATTATTATAGTTAAAGATTTTGGTAAATACAAAGTACTTGGTAATACAAGAGATGATGCTGCAGGTGAAGCATTTGATAAAGCAGCTAAAATGCTAGGTCTACGTTATCCTGGAGGACCTGTCATAGATAAGAAAGCAAACAAAGGTGATTCAAATGCGATTAGGTTTCCACGACCTTACATGAAAGGAACATGGGATTTTTCTTTTTCAGGTCTAAAAACGTCATTATTAAACTACTTAAGAAAAAATCCTATAAATAGTAAAAAACATTTAAACGATATTTGTGCTTCTTTTAGACAAGCTGTAGTTGAAACACTTTGTTTTAAATCTTTTGAAGCTGCAAAAAAATTTAATTTGCAACAAATCGTTTTAGGAGGAGGCGTAAGTGCTAATTCACTTGTAAGAAAAATGTTTTTACAAAATGGACAAAAGAATAATATAAAAGTTTTTATTCCATCTAGTATTTATTGTACAGATAATGCTGCAATGATAGCATGTACAGCATACTTAAAACAAAAAAAGTGTGGTTTAGAATATAAACAAAGTGACCTAAAATCATCAGCTTGTTTAAAACTTATTAATTGGAATTAGAAATTTATAAACATATAAAATACTATTTTAGAAATATAAAAAAATAGATTTCAAGTCATGGAACTTATAAATAAACAGAAAACATTATATATAGGATGTACTAAACTTAGTAACAACATTATTCTTGCTCCAATGTCTGGAATAACTGATGCTCCTCTACGATATCTCGCAAAAAGAAATGGAGCAGGTTTGGTGTATACTGAAATGATATCTGCAAAAGCCATTATTCATAGAAATGAAAAAACAAAAAAAATTATAAAAATATACCTTCAAGAAAAACCTATTGCAGTACAGATTTTTGGATGCGACGTTTACAGTATGTCTGAAGCAGCAAAGATTATTGCTGATACGGGAGCTGATATCATAGACATAAATTTAGGATGCCCAGCAAAGAAAATTACAAAAATAGGTGCTGGAGCAAGACTTTTAGATAATAAAAAACTTATCTTTAAAATTTTAGAATCTGTTGTAAAGAGTGTAAACATTCCTATAACTATTAAGATACGAACAGGGCTTATACCAAACAAAAATTTAGCTCCGCAAGTTATCGATATAGCTCAAAATTGCGGAATAAAAATGGTAGTAGTCCATGCAAGACCAGCATCACAGGGTAATAAAGGCATTCCTGACTTAAAATCATTTGCAGATGCCTGTAAGAATGCACAAATTCCTATTATTGCAAACGGTGGGATTACAAACGAACAAACAGCATATGATTTTTTAAAGATACCTAATTGCAGCGGAATAATGATAGGACAGGGAGCTATAGCTAACTATTCGATCTTTAAAAGACTTGAAAATTTTTTTTATATGAAAAAAGAATCTACGTTACCATTAAAAACAGAAAGAATACAATGGTTTAAAGAGCATATTCAACGTTCAATAGCGCATTACGGTGAAAAACAAGGACTCATTAAAATTAGAAAAATAGCTTGTTATTATTTGAAAGGTTTACCAAATGCATCAAAAGCACAAACTATTTTTAATAAAACAGTTACACTGATTGATGCTATGGAATTGATAAATAATATCATTTGATTCAGTTTTTTTTGTGTATTTTTGTGAAACTATAAAGTTAAAAGTATAAAAAGAGTTACATTTATGTTATAATTCACCGTTATAGAAAATTTTAATATAATACTCTACTTTTTCACTATCAGGCAGAATGATAATGTGTTGCGTTATTATGCTTTATTCTGTATCAGAATTAACTAAAAACAGATGAAAGGAGTTAAACATGACAAAAACTAAAATATATTACGATGATATAAATTTAGATTTTTTAAAAAACAAAACCATAGCAATTCTAGGATATGGAAACCAAGGCCGTGCGCATGCTTTAAATCTTAGAGATTCAAAATTAAATGTTATTGTTGCACAAAGACCTAAAGGGTACAATTATAACAAAGCTATTGAAGATGGATGGAAACCATTAAGTATTAGTAAAGCTGTTAAACAATCTAATTTCATCAGCATTCTTTTACCTGATGAAGTTCAAAAAAAAGTCTGGGAAAATGACATAAAACCTAACATTAAAAAAGGTGATATTTTAAGCTTTGCACATGGTTTTAATATACGTTTTAAGCAGATAATTCCTACACCTGATTTGGATGTTATTATGATTGCTCCTAAAGGGCCTGGACATTTAGTAAGAAAACAATATGAAGAAGGTAGAGGGATTCCATGTCTAATAGCTATAGAGCAAGATATAAGTGGTAAAGCTAAAAATTTTGCCCTTGCGTATGCAAAAGCTATAGGAGGAACATTAGCTGGTGTATTAGAAACCACTTTTGCAGAAGAAACAGAAACTGATTTATTTGGTGAACAAGTTGTCCTTTGTGGAGGACTTGTAGAACTAATAAACTCAGGATTTGAGACACTTATACAAGCTGGTTATCAACCCGAAATAGCGTATTTTGAGTGCTTATACGAAATAAAATTTATTATAGATCTAATACTTAAAAATGGATTCAGTGGAATGAATCGTTCTATTTCTAATACTGCAGAATATGGTGAATATATAAATGGTAAAAAAATAATAACTGAAAATACTAAAAAGAGAATGAAAAAAATTTTAAACAATATTCAATCTAATAAATTTGCAAATAATTGGCTTAAAGAAAATAAAAGTTCATCAATGGTATTTTTAGAAAAAGAAAGGAGTCGTATAAATAAAAGACTTATTGAAAAAATAGGTGCTAAATTACGATCTAAAATGAACATTTAAGTTTTGTCATAGGATAAAAATTTGCTAAAAAGAATTATCGTACTATTATTTTTATTAACAATTACGTTTGGCGTATTGTATTATTTTTTTAATATAATAATGGGCGTTTTAATTCATGATAAAAAAGAGATTACAGTTCCAAGTGTAGTTGGTAAGAACTTCTATAGTGCAATAAAAGAACTTTCAGGTTCTGAATTTGATATAAAAAAAGATGGAGAAGAATTTGATCAAAATGTTCCTGCTGGAATGATTTTAAAGCAGAATCCAATTGCTGGAATAAACGTTAGAGGAAGAAAACTGCTTAAAGTGATAACAAGTCTGGGAAAAGAATATGTCAATGTTCCTGAAATTATTGGGAAGAATTTGAGATCTGCGGATATTATACTGAAACATTCTAGTTTAATTATAGGTGAAATTTTTAGAGAATATTCTACAACAACGTGTAAAGATGTTGTAATATCACAGGATATTGCTCCTACAACTATGGTTGATAAGTATTCTATAGTGAATCTTATTGTTTCAGATGGACCGCCTCCAGAATAAAAATATAACATGAATTCAATAGCTTTATATAAAAAAATGAACTTATATATCATATGATGAGAAAAATTATTGTTGCTCCATCAATTTTGGCTGCAAACTTTGCAACACTAGGATGCGATATAAAAAAAATGGAAAATATTGGTGCAGATTGGATACATATTGATATAATGGATGGACATTTTGTGCCAAACATTACTATAGGGCCAATAGTTGTAAAAGCATTAAGAAAAATAACTTCATTACTTTTCGACGTACACCTTATGATAACAAATCCATGTGAATATTGGTTAGAATTTCAGAAAGCAGGAGCAAATTTAATAACTTTTCATTATGAAATTAAAGCCGATAAAAAAAAGCTTATAAAAAATATAAAATCTACTGGTATTAGAGTTGGTATTTCAATAAAACCATTAACACCTACTTCTGAAATAAAAAAATTAATTCCATATGTTGATTTAATTCTTGTTATGGCAGTTGAACCAGGATTAGGAGGACAATCTTTTATGAGATCTACAATTTCAAAAATTAATGATTTAAGGAAATTTATTAATATGAATAACTATAAATGTTATATATCTGTTGATGGTGGTATAAATAAGAAAACAGCTAAAATGTGTATTAATGCTGGCATAAATGTATTGGTAAGTGGTAGTTATATTTTTAATGCTAAAGATCCTAAAAGTGCTATCAGAACTCTTTTATTATGAAAAAATTAATTGTAATAGTTTTATTTTTTTTATTACTCTTACCTTGTAATTTATTTTCGAATATTCATAATGATATGTCTACGATTTCTACTAATTCATTTAAACCTATAAACGTAATTGTTAATGGTAAATTTTTTTCAAATATAAACATTTATAAAATCTCTGAACACGCATCTTATTTTTCAATAAAAGAAATTTCTAAAATATATAATGCTAATCTAAAATGGAAATCTGTTAACTCCAGAGTAATAATGTATTTGAATAATAATAAGATAGACATTAAAGCAAATATCACAAAGGTGATTTTTGGCAAAAAAACAAAAAAAATATCATTACCGCCACTGTTGATAAAAAATAATATCTATATTCCATCTGAAATTTTGACATCAAAAGAATTTTTAGAAATTAGTGAAACAAATACAGTATGGGATTCATTATCTTCGACACTAAATATAACAACGAGTTATCCAAATATTTCCACTATAGAATATTTTACAAGTCTAAAAAATACGCAAATATTAATAAAAATTAAAGAATCATTATCATACGAGATATCAAAAACTGCAAATTCTATAACTATAAAAATATTAAATAATAAAAATGTACATCACAACTATGATCGTATAAATGTTAACAATGGTGTTATAAAAGACATTGTGCAGGTTGCACAAATGCAATCAACGCTAATAATAATTAATTTTTCACAAAATATAAAATTTGGAAAAATCTCTAATCTCTTAAATCCAAACAGAGTACTAATCAATGTTATACACTCTGAAAATACTAGCTTATTAAATTCAAGAGAAGAATTGTTTAATTCTAAAAATAAGAAAATTCAACAAAATAATAATAACAGTAATAATAAATCAAAATCAGAAAAAATTGATTTAATAACTCCAGAACAATATGGAGAAGCACAGATGAACGGATTTATATCTCTTGATAAAAAAAATATAGTTAATGAAGAGTTTGAAAAAATTCTAGTTACAAATTTTAAAAATGAAAATATAATTGATGATAGTCTTATAATTAGTGATGATTCTAGCATTAGAAAAAATATTATCCCTATTTTAAGTCAGAATCAACAAAGTAATTTCACCAGACATAAAAAAATTATCGTACTCGATGCCGGACATGGTGGAAAGGATCCTGGGGCAATTGGTTCAAATGGAACAAAAGAAAAAGATATAAATCTTGAAATAGTGCTTGAACTTAAGCAAATTTTTAATAATAACAATGATTATGAAGTAATCCTCACAAGGAAAGATGATACTTTTATTTCGCTTGCTGAAAGAACAAATATAGCAAACAAACATAATGCTGATTTATTTATATCAATACATTGTAATGCAAATCTTAATAAAAATTTAAATTGGTTTGAAATTTATTTTCTATCTGAAAAAGCAACCGACTCTCAGGCAGCTGCAACAGCTATTCTTGAGAACTCTGTTCTAAAACTTGAAGGGAATCTTGGAAAAAAACATACTCCTCTAGAAAGCATGCTATGGTCTATGACTTTAAACGAACACATGAATGAGTCGTCAGAATTAGGTAGTTTTATAGCCTCCGAAATACCAAATAAGCTTAATATTCGTAATAATGGTGTAAAACAAGCAAATTTCTATGTGTTAAGAGGAGCACAAATGCCTGCAGTACTTGTAGAAAGTGCTTTTATAAGTAATTATGATCAAGAAATAAAATTTGGGCTAAAAAGTTTTCGCGTAGCAATAGCTGATTCAATATACAATGGAGTAATAAAATATTATACAAGAAAAGAGAAAAGAACAATATGATAAATAACAAACCAATAGGAATTTTCGATTCAGGACTTGGTGGACTTACTGTAATGTCTGAAATAATAAAAATACTTCCTTTAGAAAATTTTGTTTATTTTGGAGATACTGCACATATTCCTTATGGTTCGAAGTCAAAAGATGTTATTATAAAATACTCTAAAGAAATAATATTTTTTCTAATGAAACATAAAGTTAAATTAATTGTAGTAGCATGTAACACAGCATCTGCATTTATTTTACCTATACTACAAAAAAATTTTAAAATATCAATTCCAGTAGTAGAAATGATAAAATCGAGTATAAAAGCAGCGTTAGTTACATCAAAAAACAAAAAAATAGGTATCATAGGAACTGAGGGTACAATAAACAGCGGAATTTACTTAAAAGAAATAAACAAAATTTCGAAATGTAAAATATATCAACAAGCATGCCCATTATTTGTACCACTTATTGAAGAAGGTTTAAATAAAGGATCGATTGTTGATAGTGTAGTAAAAAAATATATAAATCCTATATTACGTAAAAAAATTGACACGTTGATTTTAGGTTGTACACATTATCCTATTTTAAAAAAAGCTTTATCTAAAAATTTAGGTAAAAATATCAAGCTTATAAATTCTGCAAAAACTACAGCTAAAGAAGTCAAAAATACATTAAATAAAATGAATATTCTTGCAAGTAAAAAATGCAAAAAAAATAAATTTTTTGTAAGCGATAATCCAGAAAAATTTCAAAGAGTAGGAAATTATTTTTTTTCAAAAAAAATACTCAATTTAAATGTAAAAAAAATAGAAATAAAGAGATAAAAAAATGAGTACAATAGAATATAAACTTTCAGTTACAAAAAGTTTTTCTTCAGCACATTTTTTAAGGGGATATAAAGGAAGGTGTGAAAACTTACATGGACACAACTGGAAAATAAGAGTTGTTTTTTATGGTAATAAACTTGATAATACTGGAATGCTTATAGACTTCACAGATATAAAAAAGCACTTTGATAAAATTATTTCATATTTAGATCATAAGTTTTTAAATGAAACAAGCCCTTTTGATAAAATTAATCCATCAGCCGAGAATATAGCTTCATTTATATTGGAAAAATTTAAAGATATAGAAACAGAAAACGCAAAAATCTACGAAGTTGAGGTTTGGGAAAGTAAATCGTCGTCTGCAAGTGCAATAAATTTTAGACATCAGCCTAAGTAAATAAGTAGTGGTACTTCTCCACAATCTGGAAATAAATAACAATTAACGCACTCAGTCCATACTTTACGAGGAAGACTTTCCTTAGAAATAACCTTATATCCAAGCTTAATAAAAAATTCTGGTTTAAAACTTAATGAGAAAACTCTATTTATTCCTAAGATTTTAGCGTTGTTCTGAAGAGTTTCAACAATTCTCTTACCAAATCCTTGTTTTTTATATTCTTCACAAACAGCTAATGATTTTATTTCAGCTAAATCCTCCCATGAAACATGGAGTGCTCCACAAGCAAGTACTTTGTTCTTACTTTCAAGAATAATAAACTCTTGAATATTTTCATATATAGAGCTCAAAGATCTATGCAACATCTCTTTATTGTTTGCATAATACTCAATAAGACTATGTATCTCTTTTACATCTGAAATTCTTGCAGGTCTAATTATCATCCACTTGTCCTCTTTAATTTTTTATAAGTACACGCAATAAAATCATACCCTATTTTCAATGCTTTTTTATTAACTTCAATCAATTTTGGACTTAAAAACACTTCTTCACATGCTAACAAAACATCATACAGAGTAATGTATTTTTCTTCAATACTGTTTTTATAACTATTTTTTTTATCTTTAGCTTCAAGTATTCCTATTAAAGCCCCTAAAATAACCATATTTGCAGTCTTTAAATTACCAACCTTTTTATCTGCTATATAACTTGCTGGAATAAAATATGGATAAATTTTATATCTTTTCTTGTGTAATATAATTGAAGAGTTCGCAACTATTATAGCTTCATCAGATAACTTACAAATAAATTTATTCAATGAAAGCTCATTTAACGCAACAAGAACGTTTGGTTTAAACAAAAGTGGCGATCCTATCTCATCGTTAGAGATTATTGTTACAGAGCTCGCCATACCCCCACGCATCTCTGGTCCATATGATGGGAACCACGTTGTATTTAACCCTGATCTCATCGCAGTTTGTGCAATTAAAATCCCAGATAAAAGTACTCCCTGCCCCCCAGAACCAGCAATCACTATTTCATTATACAACTTTCCACCTTTATTTTTTGCATTTTTTTAAAAAATCTTATCAGATTCTCATTCTCAAATGATATACAAACTATTTTTCATCTTTTTTTATAATAGTCCTGGAATTTGCATTTTACCTGCAAGTTTTTTAGCTTCTTCGGACATAATATTCTGCGCTTTTTGTCTCGCCTCTTCAAAGGCATTTAGTATAACTTTCTCAACTTTTTCTTTCTTTTCATAAAATAAATTTTCAGGAATATTTAAATTTAAAAACTCATTTCTAGCATTTACCTGTATTTTTATGCCTTTATAGTTAACATCAATAATCTGAGCTCTCAATTTTTTGTCAATTTCACTCAATTTACTTTTCATAGCTATCGCTTCTTTTGCCATTTTAAATAATTCCATTTTATAACTCCTATTTTCTTTACATCTCAAATATGTATGGTAAATATTCTATAACCCACATTAAAAGCATCAAAAATAAATTCAAATACATTGGTGGGTATATCTACTGCAATAATCTCACTGTACCAGATGTTACACACTCAAATTTATCTTTTGTTTTTATAACAAGCATTCCATCTATATTAATTCCACAATTTTCACCAATCACTGCTGTACTATGACCATTGTCAACAATCACATACCTATACCTGTAAGCAATCTTATTATTATATTCTTCTAAAAATTGTTCAAACCCGTTTATTTGAAAATTAATATATAAATTTTCAAACTCCATTAAAAATTCCGAAAGCAGATACGTTCTATCAATATTTACATTTAAAATATTTTTTAAAGAAATTGCACTGTTTAGCAAATACTCTGGCAGATCATTATTGACGTTTATACCAACACCTGCAACAACCCAATTTATTGTATGTTTAGTAGATGTTTCTATTATTATTCCAGCAATCTTTTTTCCATATACTAAGACATCATTTGGCCACTTTATCTCAGAATAAACATTATATTTCCATTCAAGAACTCTATTTAATGTCAAACCTAGTAATAATGCTAATTTCGAAGATTCGCTAAAACGTATTGTAGGTCTTAGCAATATAGAAAACCACAAACCTCCACAATTCGAATCCCATACTCTCCTAATACGACCATAACTCTTATTTTGTTTTTCTGCAACAACAACCACCCCTTCTTCAATATTTTTTTTTATTAATTTTTTAACAACAGTTTGAGTTGAATCTAACTCTTTATAATATTCAATTACTTTATACATATTGTTGGGGTTCTTTTTGCTTAATTCTACAAAACATTTGTTTTTATCAAAAAATTTATACCTTTCTACCAAAATGTAATCCCTGTATAACAGAATTCTCATAGAACAAAACATAACACAAAGCTAACTATATTTTCTTAAGAACATTACATAAGACAAAACCATGTAAAAAAACTAAATAAAAAATTTTATGTAAAAATTTTTTATTTTCTGTTCTTTTTTATCGAATTTTTAACAATATTTTTAGTTAAGTTTTTTTTTATTGTTTTTTTTAAACTTTTACTTTTTTTCTTTTTACCACCTCTGCTCATAATAGATCGCGAAATATCACCTTGTTTATCAATGAAATATAGGTAACCACTCTCTTTATTTATGCCAACTTTCTCTACTTTTAATGATTTACCACCTTTTTTCCCACCTCTTGCCATTAAAGCTCTTGAAATATCACCTTGTTTATCAATAAAATACAGATATCCTGACTCTCTTTTTAACCCAACTTTATGTACTTTTTCTGCCATTATCAATGCCCTCCCATTAATATTAAAATTTTCTAAAAATCAATTTTACTAATTTTACTAATACAATATTCCAGAATATCATACAACAATCAAACAAACTCTAACTCAAAACACTATTCTATTGAAAATCACAAATATAATCCTGAATTATACTGTAAATTTAATGTTATAAATTCTAATATATTTTGTCAAGCTTGATAAAATGTGATGAAAAATATTTCTCAATTTAAAATTATTAAATTAGGCTTAAATAATTTTCTTTAGAACTTTGTAACTATTAAAATAAAATTTTTGTAAAATATATAAAGATAACCATTAGGAACATAATCTGATAGGAAAAGAAAATATTATATGAATTTCCAAGAAATTATTATGAAACTGTACATATTTTGGTCAAAAAAAGGATGTCTTATGTTGCAACCTTATGATTTAGAAAAAGGTGCTGGAACGTTCAATCCAGCAACATTTTTACGCTCTCTAGGACCATGTTCATGGAAAGCTGCATATGTCGAACCTTCTAGAAGACCTGTTGACGGACGTTATGGAATTAATCCAAACAGGTTGCAGCGTTATTATCAATTTCAAGTTATTATGAAACCTGCACCTAAAAATATACAGCAAATTTATTTAAAGAGTTTAAAATTTATAAATTTAGATCCTGAAAAAAATGACGTAAGATTTATTGAAGATGACTGGGAATCTCCAACTCTTGGAGCATGGGGACTTGGATGGGAAGTTTGGATTAACGGTATGGAAGTAACACAATTCACGTATTTTCAACAAATGGGTGGTATTAGTTTAAATCCAATTTCTGTTGAAATTACATATGGTATTGAAAGAATAGCGATGTATATTCAAAAAAAAAATACTGTTTACAATTTAAGATGGAATAATAACACAACTTACGGATATTTACATCTTGAAGATGAAAAACAATGGTCTTTTTATAATTTTGAAAAAGCTGATGTTAATATGTTAAAAGAGCATTTTAATGAATGGGAAAAAGAATCAAATAGGCTCGTAAATGAAAATTCTATTCTTCCTGCCTATGATGCTGTAATGAAATGTTCCCACTTATTCAATATTATTGATGCAAGGGGTGCTGTTTCAGTTTCTGAAAGAATTGACTATATTATGAGAATACGTAAGCTTGCTAAAATTGTGGCTAAGGAATATTTGAAAAGTATAAGAGATATCTAAAATGACAAAAAAAAATACAAAAAATATTTTACTTGAAATAGGCACAGAAGAATTACCATCTTCGTACATTGATCCTGCTTTAAGACAAATTGAAAAATTTACTTCAAAAACCCTTGATGGTTTTGGATTGAGATATAACTCACTAAAAACTTATGCAACACCTGTAAGACTTGTACTTATAATTAGTGATATCATAATAAAAAGTAAAGATAAAACTGAAGAGTTTTTAGGTCCATCATATGCTAAAAAAAATAATAAAAATTACAATAAAAAAGCAATAGAATGTTTCGCTTTTAAACACGGTGTTGTTCCTGAAAAACTTAAAATAAAAACAATCACAAATAAGGGGGAATATTTTTTTTATGCAAAAAGAACTAAAGGAGAAAAAACTGAAAAACTTTTAATAAAAATCTTTCCTGATATAATAAGAAACATATCATTTCCGAAAACTATGGTTTGGGAAGAAAGTGGTTTTAGATTTGCACGGCCCATAAGAAACATAGTTGCTCTTTATGGAAATAAAATAATTAAGTTTAAAATTGCAGGTATAAATTCCTCAAACTCAACGTTTGGGCTTCACACATGTAATAGAAATAAAATAAAAATAAATTCTCCTGAAAATTATCTTTCAACAATGAAAGATAATTTTATTATCGTAGATCAACATAAAAGACGTAAATTAATAATACAATCAATACAGTCCGTTTCTAAAAATACTGGAAACGCATTGTTTGATGAAGATTTAGTTAACGATATAAATTATCTTGTTGAATACCCGTCAGCTATCCTATGCAATTTTGACAGTAAATACCTAAACTTACCATTAGAAATACTTAACATATGCATCAAAAAAGCTCAAAAATGCTTTGTGCTACAAAATGACAAAAATAACACCACTTTAAATTATTTCATATGTATTAGAAATGGAACTCCACAGTACCAAGAAGTTGTAAAGGAAGGGTATGAAAAAGTTATTACTTCAAGACTTGATGATGCTACATTTTTTTACAATAATGATTTACAAAAAGGACTTTATCAAAATATAGAAAAATTAAAAGGGATTATTTTTCATGACAAATTAGGAACAATTTATGAAAAATTAGAACGTATTAAACAAATAGCTGTATTTTTTAATAAAGAATTTCATATGAATATAGATAATATAATACTCGAAAAAGCTATTATGTTATCAAAAGCAGATTTAGTTAGTGAGGTTGTTTTTGAATATCCTGAACTTCAAGGTACGATAGGGAAAATTTATGCACGCAAATTAAATGAAGATGAAAATATTGCTATATCAATAGAACAACATTATTGGCCATTAAATGGGTCAGGACAACTTCCATCAAATGTAATGGCTTTTTTAATTTCTTTTGCTGATAAAATAGATACTTTAGTATCAAGTTTTTCAATAGGACTGAAACCTTCAGGTTCAACAGATCCTTACGGATTGAGAAGAATTGGTATGGGATTTATTAGAATGATAAAAGAAAAATTCCCTGACAAAGATTTACAATATATAGTAGAAAAAACTTTTAGTTTTTTGCCAAAAAACATAAAAAATAATTTCCAAAATACTAATGAAGAGCTTCTAAATTTTTTACAACAACGAATTGAAAATATTTTTGAAGTTGAAGGTTACAGTTTAGATGAAATAAAAGCTGTAACAAATATACTAAGAAAACATGGACACACATCTATGAGTATTTTACAATTAAAACTTAATGCATTACAAAATGCACGAAAAAAAAGTAATTTCCAAGATATAGTTACAATGTTTAAAAGAATAACCAACATCATAAATCAAGCAAAAAAGCAAAACGTATATATTTCACAAACAATAAACGAAGAATTACTTATTGAAAAAAGTGAAAAAGCTCTTTATGTTTTTTCAAAAAACATAAAAATTAAAATCGATGTTTATATATCGAAAAAAATGTATGAAAATGTTTTTGATAAAATAATAGAAATAAAACCATTCATTGACAATTTTTTTGAAAAAGTCACGATAATGGAAAAAAATGAGTTAATAAAATCAAATAGAATCTCAATTATAAAATATATAGATGATATATTTACAGAATTTATTAATTTTTCATGTTTATATTCATAGCATTCATTATAAATAAAAACTTTTTAAAATTTATGTTGTGAGCAATGAATATCAGTTATTTATTTTGACATAGCAAATATTTTAAAATATAATTGTTAAGTATGAGACGAACTAATATAAAAAAAAAACAGTAACATTAGTTACTGTAGTAGTGTTGTTAGTACTGATTTTAATGGGCATAGTTGTAATAAATATTATAAACAGCCTACCATCAATACAACAACTTAATAATTATACTCCCAATTTGTCAACTAAGGTTTATGACAAAGATAATAATTTGATATCAGAATTATTCACTGAAAGACGTATTCTCATATCTATTAATGAAATACCAGTAAATCTTAAAAATGCTTTTATAGCTATTGAGGATAATAACTTTTTAAAACATTGGGGAATTTCTACTAGAGGCATTATAAGAGCAGTTTTTAAAATATTTTTAAAAGGGAAAATTACAGAAGGTGGATCAACAATAACGCAACAATTAGCAAAAACTATATTTTTAACACGTGAAAAAACCATAAATAGAAAAATTAAAGAAATATTTTTAACAATACAACTAGAAAAAAACTATTCAAAAGATGAGATCTTACAATTCTATATAAATCAGATATATTTTGGTAATGGAGCATATGGAGTACAAGCAGCATCTATGGTATATTTTAACAAAAATGTTACAAATTTAAATCTTGCGGAATGTGCAATGCTTGCTGCTATACCAAAAGCTCCAAATTACTATAATCCTTTCAAAAATCCTCAAAAAGCATTTATAAGAAGGAGTCTTGTTTTGTCTAAAATGAGAAAATTAGGTTATATCACAAAGAAACAAGAAAAGGAAGCCGTTGTAATATCTTTACCTGTAAGAAACGAAACATCTTTAAAAAAAACAGGGCGTTATTTTTTAGAGCTTCTAAAAATAATGCTTGAATCAAAATACGGAACAAATGCTTTATTTAACTCAGGATTTTCAATTTATACTACTTTAGATATCCAAGCACAAAAAGCTGCAGATAAAGCAATTGAAGAAATACTCACAAAGTTTGACGAAAGTAAGTTTAAAATCTTTGAAAAAGCAAAACAAAAGTCAGTAAAAGTGCAAGCTGCATTGATAGCTATAGATCCGCAAAGTGGTGCAATAAGAGCTATGGTTGGTGGACGCAATTTTATGGAATCTCAGTTTAATAGAGCAACTCAAGCAAAACGACAACCTGGATCCTCTTTTAAGCCTTTAGTTTACCTTGCAGCCATTGAGTCAGGATTTACACCTGCAACAATTCTTAACGATAAACCTATGGTTTTTATACGTAATGGAAATTCTTGGGAATTAATTTCAAGAGACCAAACCTTTCTTAAAAATACGGAAATACCTAAAAAATATTTAACTAATACAAATAGAATTTGGACACCTGTAAACTATAATAAAAAATATAGAGGATGTGTAACATTGAGAACAGCTCTTAGTTTATCCATCAATACATGTGCTATCGAAACAATTATGCGTATAACTCCAACAAAAGTTATAGAAACTGCTAGAAATATAGGAATAACAACTCCACTTACAAATTCTCCATCACTTGCTTTAGGATCAAGTGATGTAACGTTACAGGAAATGGTTTCAGCTTTTGCAGTCTTTGCATCAGGTGGTATTAAAACTACACCATACATTGTAACAAAAATAACTGATAAGGATGGAAAAATTTTAGAGCAAAATATTCCTCATCAAGAAGAAGTTCTTTCCTCTGAAATCTGTTTTATTATGACAGATATGCTTAAAGATGCCATAGAAAATGGTAGTGGATGGCAAGCAAAAAATTTAGGAAGACCATGTGCTGGAAAAACTGGGACAACAAATGGATCAAGTGACGCATGGTTTATTGGATATACTCCTCAACTTTCTGCAGGTGTGTGGGTAGGATATGATGACTGCTCAATATCACTTGGTAACAGAATTACAGGAGGTGTAATTGCATGTCCAATATGGACACAATTTATGAAAGAAGCTCTTAGTGGTAAACCTATATTAGATTTTGTATGTCCTGAAAACATTGAACATGTTTTAATCGATCCATATACAGGACTTTTAGCGTCAAGTGATACACATAATGCATTTTTAGAAGTATTTATAAAGGGGACAGCCCCCAAGCAATAATTATATGTAGTATAAAACATAATTTTACATTAAACGAAAGTTTTTCATAAAATCGATTTTTTATAACGTTTTTGGTTTATTTTATCGAGTTCATCATATATTACACAGTCTTTTCCTATGAATATACTTATATCGTGACAAAATTTTTTATCATACGAAATTATCACTTTCCCATTTTTTAAAGCTTTAGCTATTTTTAAAGCTTGCATAAAATTACCTTTATGGTCTTTTATTAAAGTTTTATTATAAGTAATTGGGTGATTGCTCCAATCCAAAACATCAAAACTATTTGCTCTTAAAAACCATACTATTTTTTCTGCCATACGTGGTTTTTTTGAAGCATTTTTAACGTTAATTTTAATATTTTTCGAATCTGAATCATCAATTATTAAATTAGCATAATATATTGTCCTCAAAAAATCTGCAATGTTGTGTTTATTATATTCTACTTTTCCATTTACATGTTTTACAGGTAATATACAAAATAAAACAATAGGTTTAGAAAGTTTTAACCTTAAGATTGATGATAGAATCAAAGACATTTTTGAAATATTTGTATTAAGAAGACTATAATTCTTATAAATTTTTATTGCTGTATATGGCATTAAATGTATTAAATATTCGATCATTTCAAATCTATTTAATGATTCTAAATCTTCATTTTCAAAACTATTTTTAGAAATAATAAATTTAAGGTGTTTATTTTTCCAAGTTATATTTTCGAGCGTTTCAAAGTTTATATTGATATAAAAATCAAATTTACTCGTAGTATCAAAAATTTTTTGCAGATTGAGATGAAAATTTTTAATAGCCGTATTTATATTTTTTTTCTTATCATTATTAAATAAGTCATTTAAGGTTTTTTCGTTGCCTTTTTTTTTTGAAATAATAATTTTTGTATTTATAGAAACTATTTTTAAAATATTAGATTTTTTATCATACAAAATGTTATAAGCATCTACACGCCCAGGAAATAATTTCTCAGTACCATATAATAGAACAGAACAATTTGTATAATTTTTGCTTTTTAATTTCTTTTTAACGGCATCATACTTAATAACATAAATATAAGTAAATAGAAGCATTGATATTATTGATAATACAACTAAATATAAAAAACTACGTATTATTTTATTTTTTATCATACCATCTACATATAGAGAGCATTTTAACTGTTTTTATTATATGCTATTATTGAAGTACCTTATATAAGGAAAAGCTGAGGTGGTGGAAACGGCAGACACACAGGTTTCAGAGACCTGTTGCTTACAAAAAGCAGTATGGGTTCAAATCCCATCCTCAGCATTTAAAAATCAATTTACTTTTTATATAAAACAACAAAAAATATGAGGATAGTTTATTTTTTAGTAGTCTTAATAAAGTGCAACACTAATATCTCTACTTAAATTGTTATCTAGGAAACTCTAAGTTGATAAAACAAATATCCACTTGACACTGCTCTTTACGTAGTCTAAAGCCTCACTATTAAACTATAGACAAAGAATTTAGTAAATATTTCTTATATACTACAACACCACTATTATAAATACTATCTTATTTTGAACCTACAAGTTCTTTGATAAGCTTAAGAGCAATCTCATTTTTTTGGATCTGACTTGTTCCTTCATAAAGAGTAGTTATTCTTGCATCTCTCATCATTTTTTCTACTGGATATTCTCTCATATATCCATATCCACCAAATATTTGTACTGCTTTTGTAGTAACCTTCATTGCTACTTCTGAACAAAAAAGTTTTGTCATAGCAGACTCTTTTGTTGTACGTTTTTTAACATTTGAATCAATCATTCTAGCAGAAGCATAAAGTAAAGCTCTTGCAGCTTCAATATTTGTTGCCATATCTGCAAGCATATGTTGTATTGCTTGAAATGAAATTATAGGTTGTCCAAATTGAATTCTTTTTTTTGAGTATCTAACTGCTTCTTCTAAAGCTCCAGTTGCAATTCCAAGTGCTTGAGCCGCAACTCCAGGACGAGAAATATCTAATGTTGCTTGTGCTATTATTAAACCATGCCCTTCCTTTCCAAGTAACTGATCTTTGTGCAATTTACAATTATCAAATATAAGTTCTCTTGTAGAAGACGCTTTTATACCCATTTTTTTTTCTTTTTTACCAAATTTAAACCCAGGAATACCTTTTTCAACTATAAAACAGGATATCCCTCTTATTCCTTTATCAAGATTTGTTCTTGCAAAAATGGTATATATATCTGCTTCACCGCCATTCGTTATAAAACATTTCGTACCATTTAAAATATAATGATCACCATCCCTGATTGATGTTGTAGCTATAGCACCAACATCGGAACCAGCACTTGCTTCTGTTAATCCGAATGCAGCAAGATTTTTACCAGAAGCAATATTAGGTAAATATTTTTTCTTTTGTTCTTCGCTACCAGCTATAAGAATAGGTAACATTCCTAATGCTGTTGCAGCAACAGATAGCGCGATTGCTCCGTCAACTTTAGAAAGCTCTTCAACAACAAGTACAAGTCCCATGATTCCTCTGCCAAGTCCCCCATATTTTTCTGGGATACAAACTCCACATAAATTAGCCTGAGCAAACTCCTTTATGATTTCACGAGGGAATCTCTCTTCTTCATCATATTGTCTTCTAACTAATTTAATTTTTTCATTTGCAACGATTCGCGCAGTATCAATTATAATCTTTTCTTTTTCAGATAACGCGTAGTCCATTACCATAGGAACTCCTTTTCAATATATATGAAAATATTTATGACATTCATCTATACTACTGTATTCATATCTATAAATCGATCTATATTTTCAATAGCTTGTTTAGCAGCAAATTGTTGAGCTTCTTTTTTTGAACTACCTCTACCTTTACCAAAAAAATTACCATTTACATATACAGCAATATCAAATTCTTTATTATGAGCAGGTCCAATTTCTCTCAATATTTTATAGTCAGGAATTCCCCTATATATAGAAGAAGATTGGACTATCTCTTGCAATTTACTTTTGTAATCTACTAGTGTTATCTTTTTTTGATGCTGAAAAAAATTCACAATAAATCTTTTTGCTTTTTCTAATCCACCATCTAAATATATTCCTCCAATAATTGCCTCAAAAGCATCACATAATAAATTCTTTTGCTTTTCAATTCTCTTCATTTCACAATTTCCTAACAATATGTAATCACTTAAATTTATATCTTTAGCCCATATGCTCAAATTATATGATGAAACAATTTGAGATTTAAGCTTAGATAATTTTCCTTCATTTTCATATGGATATTTTGAATAAAGAATATCTGCAACAATAGCAGCAAGAATACTATCTCCTAAAAATTCCATACGTTCATTATGATCTTTCTTACCATTTTCGATTGCGTAAGACTTATGTGTTAAAGCTATTACTAAGATTTCAAAATTATTAAATTTATATTTGATAATTTTTTGAAATTTTTGATATATTTTATTTAACATATTTCTTTATAACAACAATTGCGTTGTGTCCACCAAATCCTAATGAATTTGAAAGAGCGCAATTAATTATTTGTTTCGTTCTCACAATGTTCGGAACATAATCTAAATCACAATCTGGATCAGGTGTTTCATAGTTTATTGTAGGATGTATAAAACCTTCTTGCATCATAATAAGAGTTGCAGCAAGTTCTACAGCAGCAGCACTACCTAAAAGATGTCCAGTCATTGATTTTGTTGATGAAATTGGAATTTTATATGCTCTTTTACCAAAAACTTTTTTTATTACAGAAGTTTCTGTTTTATCATTTAAAATAGTTGATGTACCATGTGCATTGATGTAATCAATTTCATCTTTAGAAATACCAGCATTAATTATTGCTTCTTCCATAGCAAATGCAGCAGCTTTACCTTCTGGATCAGGAGCAGTGATGTGATAAGCATCGTTAGATGCCCCATATCCTGCAAATTCAGCATAAATTTTTGCATCTCTATTTAGAGCATGTTCCAAAGTCTCAAGTACAAGTATACCAGCACCTTCACCTATAACGAAACCGTCACGATTTTTATCAAATGGCCTTGATGCTTTTTGATGTTCATCATTTCTTTGTGAAAGAGCTTTAATCGAACAAAAACCAGCAAGTCCAAGTGGAACAATTGCACTTTCCGCACCACCAGAAATAACTACATCTGCATAGCCATTTTGAAGTAATCCAAAAGCATCACCTATCGCATGATTTGACGATGCACAAGCGCTTGTAACTGCATAATTTGGACCTTTGAAACCGTAATTGATAGCTATTTCACCAGGCAATATATTTGTGATTATCATTGGAATCAAAAAAGGACTTACTCTTCTTGGACCCTTTGCCAAAAGAATTTTTTCTTCTTTTTCAATTATATCTAATCCTCCTATACCAGTACCAGTCACAACACCAATTCTTGATAGATCTTCTTTGGAAATATCAAGTGCTGAATCTTCAATAGCTATTCTTGTAGCAGCAAACCCAAGTTGTGTAAATCTTGCCATTCTTCTTATATTCTTTTTATCAATAAACTGTTCAGGGTCGAAATCTTTAATAACAGCAGCAAATTTCGTGGTATATGCACTCGTATCAAATGACTCAATAACAGATACGCCAGACTTACCTTCTTTCAAAGCTTTAGTGAATGCAACGTTACCTATGCCAATAGGTGTAACAACACCTATACCTGTTATAACTATTTTTTTCTTCATTTTTATTTATGCCTTATTTTACAGCGTGAGCTTTAATGTATTCTATTGCATTTCCAACTGTTTGAATTTTTTCTGCCTCTTCATCTGGAATTTCAATACCAAATTCTTCCTCAAATGCCATAACGAGTTCTACTGTATCCAAAGAATCTGCACCTAAATCATTAACAAATGATGCATCAACTATTACCTCAGCTGGATCTACACCTAGTTGTTCAACAATAATTTCCTTTATTCTATCTTCAAGACCCGCCATTTTATACATTCCCCCTTATTTTTTATCAGTATTAGTGCTTTCCTTACATATACATTCCACCATTAACAGCTAAAATATGCCCTGTTATATAAGTATTATCATCGCTAACTAAAAACAACGCTGCTTTTGCTATATCTGAAGCATCTCCAAATTTTGCAAGTGGCACTGCTGAGATCATAGCATGTCTTTGTGCTGTAGTTAATTTTTCAGTCATCGCTGTCTTAATAAACCCAGGAGCTATAGCGTTAACTAAAACATTCCTTTCGGCAAACTCTCTTGCACAAGTTTTCGTCATTGCAATTATGCCGCCTTTTGAAGCAGAATAATTTACTTGGCCGGGATTGCCCATCTGAGCTACTACAGAAGCTATATTTACTATTTTACCTTCTCGTCTTTTAAGCATAATCCTACTTACAGCTTTTGTACAGTTAAACACCCCCTTTAAATTAACCGCTATAACAGAATCCCAATCAAACTCACTCATCTTTAAAACTAAATTATCTTTTGTTATTCCAGCATTGTTGACTAGTATATCTATTTTATTAAATTTGTCAAGAGAAGTTTTAACTAAATTTTTGCAGTCTTCTAGTTTTGAAACATTACTAGCAACTGCTATAACTTCTACATGGTACTGTGTTTTTATTTCATTAGCTGTTTGTTGTGCTAAATTTATATTAATATCAGAAACTACAATATTAGCCCCTTCAAAAGCAAAAATTTCAGCTATAGACCTCCCTATGCCTTGTGCTGAACCAGTTACAATTGCCACTTTATTATAAAGTTTCATTTATTTTTAACTCCTTTATTGTTTTTTTTAAACTTGCAGAATCTTCTATATTGAATACTTTTTTAGATCTATCTATTTTTCTCAAGAGTCCTGATAAAACTTTTCCAGGACCTATTTCTATGAATTGATTATAACCAGCTGCAATAATATTATGCATAATATCATCCCATTTTACAGGGCTTTTAATTTGTTTTACAAGCTTTTGTTTTATATCAGATATATTTGTAGTTAATAGAGCATCATAATTTGTATATATTCCAAAAGATGGTGTATAAAAGTTATATTTCTCCAATTCTTTTGCCATACTATCAGAAGCTGATATCATAAGTGAAGAATGAAACGGACCAGAAACATTTAATGAAACAGATTTTGCACCAAAAGATGCCACAATTTCAGCAACTCTATTTATTGCTGCAATTGTTCCAGCTACAACTATTTGTTTAACAGAATTAAAATTTACAGCTTCACAGACACCTATAGTTGAAACTTCTTTACAAAGATTTTCTACAGCAGACTTTTCCATACCTAAAATAGCAAGCATTGTACCAGGGTTATTTTCAGATGCTTTCTGAATAAATTCTCCTCTAGCCCTTACTATATTTAAACCATCACTAAATTTAAAAAAACCAGCTGAACACAAAGCTGAATACTCTCCTAGAGAATGCCCAGCTGCAACAAATTCATTTTTACTATCTGTTGTAATATCATAAAATTCTCTAAAAACCTCAAAAGCTGCAACGCTAACCGTGAATATTGCTGGCTGTGCATATTTTGTAAGTTTTAAAATTTCTTCAGGTCCATTAAAAATAATATTTCTAAGTTCATGGCCTGCAAAATCTATTATATCTCTAGCTCTTTGATACCTATTGTAAAGATCTTTCCCCATTCCAATAGTTTGAGCACCTTGTCCTGGAAATATTAATGCTATTTTTGACATTTATCTATAACCTATGTTACCTTAATAACAGCAGCGCCCCATGTAAATCCACCACCAAACGCAATTAATTCAACAATATCATTTTTATTAACTCTGTTAGTTTTTATAGCTTCATCAAGTGCCGTAATTGTAGTTGCAGCTGAAATATTTCCAGTTTTATAAATATTAACAAAAACTTTATCCATAGAAATTCCCATTTTTTTTGCAACAGCCTCAATAATCCTCATATTTGCTTGATGCGGAATAAAAAGCTTTATGTCATCAAGTCTTTTCCCTGAAAGTTCAAGAGCTTTTGTAGCAGCGAGTACCATTTTTGGTACAGCAATTTTAAAAACTTCCCTACCATGCATTTTTATTGTATGCATTTTTTCATTTACAGTATGTACCGTTGCAGGATGAACAGATCCACCAGCAGGCAAAAAAAGTAAGTTTGAATATATACCATTTGCACCAAGAAATACAGATAGAATATCATTATTTTCTTGTGACGCAGATAAAACCATTGCACCAGCACCATCACCAAATAAAACACATGTATTTCTATCTGTCCAATCCGTAAATTTTGAAAGTTCTTCAGCGCCTACCAATAAAATCGTTTTATATAACCCCGATTCAATAAATGCTTTAGCCACAGCGATTCCGTAAATAAAACCACTACATGCAGCAGATAAATCAAATGCAGGAATAAAAGTAGGTCCTAACCTCATTTGTAAAAAACATGCAGTTGATGGACATAACATATCAGGAGTAGTTGTTGCAACTAGTATTAAATCTATACACTCAGCTTTTATATTAGCAGACATCAAAGCATCAATAGAAGCTTTGTAAGCGAGTTCTGAAGTAGGTTCATTTTTTTCTGATATTCTTCTCTCACTAATACCAGTTCTAGTACTTATCCATTCATCAGAAGTATCAACCATTTTTTCCAAATCAGCATTTGTAAGAATTTTTTTTGGAAAATAAGACCCAGTACCTAAAATCTTCACACCTATTTTTCTATTCATTTATTGATATACCATATTTAATTTCACTACTACGATTACTTTTCTTCTTTATTATTACATTTTGCTATTGCTTCTTTAATCTCAGTAGTAAGATTATGCTTTGCAGCTTTAGCTCCAGCAAGAATAGCATTTTTAATTGCTTTACTATTAGAGCTTCCATGTCCTATTATGCATACACCATTAACACCTAAAAGTGGTGCTCCTCCAAATTCACTGTAATCGACTTTATTCCTTAAATCTTTAATCGCAAACCATAAAAAAGGAAAGGATGCCCACGCTATAGGATGTCGCTTTAATTTTTTTTTTATAAGCTCGAGCATCATTTCAGCAAGCCCTTCACCAAACTTTAATATTATGTTTCCAACAAAACCATCACATATAATTACATCAGCTTTAGACTTTGGAATATCTCTACCTTCAATATTTCCTACAAAATTTATATTCGTTTTTTTTAAAAGTTCAAAAGCTGCTAAAGTAAGTTCATTCCCTTTTGTTGATTCTTCACCAATGGAAACTAGTCCCACTTTAGGGTATTTTATTCCACCAACTTTTTCACAAAATATACTTGCCATTATTCCAAATTGAAGGAGATGTTCAGGTTTACAATCAACATTAGCACCCATATCTGCAATAATACATTTACCACTAACTGTTGGAAAAGGTGTAGCAATAGCTGGTCTTATAATACCATCTATTCTTTTTAAATAAAAAAGTGCAGCTGCCATAATTGCCCCTGAATTACCCATTGAAACAAAAGCATCAGCTTTACCTTCAGCTACAAGTCTAGCACAAACAGATATAGAAGAATCTTTTTTCTGTCTTACAGCTTTTGCAGGATGTTGTTCATCCATTGCAATAACTTCTGTCGCATTTACTATTTCAATATTAAGTGATACAAAATTATAATGCTTCTTACTATGTTTTAGAAATTCATTAACTATAAGTTTTTCTGGACCTACAAGTAAAATTTTATGTTTAGTATATTTACAAGCAAGCATTACACCTTCAATAGTTGCATCAGGTGCAAAATCTCCACCCATTATGTCAATAGCAATTGTCATTATTTTACTGACCTCTTTAACAATTTATTCAATTTAACTTGTCATTTTGACTTTTTTAGTTTCAAAGGTATAATTAGTTTCCCATTATAAAAACCACATTTACCGCATACTCTGTGTGGTAGTTTTACTGAATTACAGTTTGAACATTTACCAAGATTAGGTGAACTAACTTTTGAATTAGCTGACCTTCTACAATCTCTACGATGAGGTGTGTGTTTCCTTTTTGGATTTGGCACTTTTTTACTTCCTCCAATAAACAATATACAACAAAATTTCGTATATTATAATTTTTATACAATTCAGAACACTATCTCAAATTCATTTAAATACCGTAATATTTTATTACATAACACTTACTCATAATTATCAATCAAAAAAAAGAAAGAATGCACGCAGTAGATTATAAATTTTAATAATTTATTTGTCAAAGCTAACATACTAGTTATACTGACATAAAGATAAGAACAAAATAATTTTTATTGATATGTTTAATTTAATGCTTTTTTATTTTTTTAGTGTGCAGATTGAAAACAAATTTTAGCCTCTCTTGCAATCATTAATTCTTCATTTGTAGGAATCACCATAACCTTCACTCTTGATTCTGGTGTTGAAATAAATTTTTGTTCATTAGAATATGTATTGTTCTTATTAGTGTCTATTTCAATACCTAAAGCGTGTAAATTTTTACATATTAGTTTTCTAACAATTGGAGAATTTTCTCCTATGCCAGCAGTAAAAATTAATCCATCAATACCATTTAGTATTCCATGATACGAACCTATATACTTTTTTACACTATAACAAAGCATTTCAAAAGCAAGTTTAGATCTTTTATTACCCATTCTGATCATTTTAAGAATAGTTCTTACGTCACTAGAAACTCCAGACACTCCAAGTAATCCACTTTCATTATTCATTAAAGAACTTAAACTATTAGCATCCTTATACTGTTGTGGATATTTATTTAAAATATAGCAAATAATTGCTGGATCTATATCTCCACATCGAGTTCCCATTACAACTCCTTGTAGTGGTGTAAATCCCATGGAAGTATCTATAACCTTTCCTTTCTTAACTGCAGTTATGCTACTGCCATTACCTAAATGAGCGATAATTAGCTTTAATTTATTCAAAGATTTTCCAAGCATTGTAGCTGCTATTTGTGAAACATATTTATGTGAACTTCCGTGAAAACCATATTTTCTTATGTGATCTTTTTTGTAATATTCATATGGTATTGCATACATATATGCATAATCAGGTATTGTTTGATGAAATGCAGTATCAAAAACTAAAACTGATGGAATTTTTGGTAACATTTTTTCCACAGCAATAATGCCAGCATAATGCGCTGGATTATGTAATGGAGCTAATGCGAAACATTCTTTTAATTCTCTTTTCATTTTCTCAGTAACTAAAACTGCTTTTGAAAATTTGTTACCACCATGAACTATTCTATGTCCCACAACACAAATTTCACTTATATCTGAAATGCTACCATTTTCTTTATCTAAAAGACTTTCAATTATAAGCTTAAGTGCTTCAGTATGATTTGCAATTCTCAAAGAATTTTTAGTTTCTTTACTGTTTATAGTTTGTTTTACATAGCATGCTTCACGAAGTCCAATACACTCAACTACTCCCCAAGCGATTTTTTTCTCATTTTTCATCTCAAAAAGACTATATTTAACTGAAGATGATCCACAGTTAACTGATAATATCTTCATTTATGCGACTCCTTAGATTTACATTAATTATTTTGTATGAATGACTTAAAGTTTTCATCTGCTAAGTATGAACTACGAACATATCTTCCAGAAATAACCTGCTTCATTCCTACTGAGATTGCAAAATTTTCTATTTTTTTAAATTCCTCTGGAGTATATTCTTTAACTACATGATAATGATTTTTTGTAGGAGCAAGATACTGCCCTACAGTAAGAATGTCAACATTTATACTTTTGATATCTTTGATCACTCTAAAAACTTGTTCCTCGGTTTCTCCAAATCCAACCATTATCCCAGTCTTAACTACGAATCCTGCAGCTTTAGCATGTTTTAAAACAAAAAGAGAACGTATGTAATTAGCATCTACTCTTACTTTACTGTACAAATCAGGCACTGTCTCCAAATTATGAGAAAAAACATCAGGCTTTGCGTTTAAAACGACATCTACTAATTTCATATTACCTAAAAAATCAGGAACAAGAACTTCAATTTTATTATTAGGCAAAATAGTCCTTATTGCATTTATAGTTTTTGCAAAATGATTCGCACCACCATCAAATAAATCATCCCTTGTAACGGATGTAATAACATTATATGAGATACCTAGTTCTTTGATTGCCATAGCAACTTTATATGGCTCATTTATATCTATAATTTCAGGAGGATGTTTTTTTACAGCACAAAAACTACATTTTCTAGTACAAAACTCACCCAATATCAAAAAAGTTACTGTTTTTTTTTTAAAACACTCACTTATGTTGGGACATTTTGCTGTTTGACATACAGTACTAAGACCCATGACTTTAACTTTTTTTTTAAACAACATTACATCTTCTATACTAATTTTTTTCTTTTTATTTTCCACTTTTTATCTATACAATAATTATACGCAGAGTAGTTAATAATATATTAATGCTTAAAATGTCTCATACCAGTAATTACCATTGCTATATTTTTTTCATTTGCAGATATAATTGATTTATCATCATTTATTGATCCGCCAGGTTGGATCACTGCGACGACACCAATTTTAATAGACTCATTAATTACGTCTGCAAACGGAAAAAAAGCATCAGATGCCATGACAAGAGGATATGATTTTTCATTAAATATTTCTTTAATGTTTTTCATCTTTTCAATTGCTATTCTTAATGAATCAATGCGACTCATCTGACCAGCACCTATACCGACAGTCTGAGCATTTTTTGCAAGTACAATAGCATTTGATTTAATATGCTTCGCAACTTTCCATGCAAAATCTAGAGCCTTACTCTCTTCTTTTGTAGGATGACGCTTCGTAACAAATTTTATATCGCTTGAAAGACAATCGTCTTTGTCTTGCACGAGCATTCCACAAGACATTGTTCTATATTCAATAGATTGCTTTTCTTTTATATATGGTGTCTTTTGAAGCAAAATTCTGATATTTTTTTTATGCATAAGAATATCCAACGCATTTTTATCGTATCCAGGAGCTATGATGCACTCTATAAACATTTTATCTATTTTACAAGCAACATTCTCATCAATAGGTCCATTGAATGCCAATACTCCACCAAAAGCACTTATTGGATCACATGATAAAGCTTTTGAATAAGCATCATTTATATTTAAACCTTCTGCACAACCACAAGGATTATTATGCTTCACAATAACACAAGCCGGATTATCAAATTCATGTACAAGATTCCAGGCTGATTCTAAATCAACATAGTTGTTGTAAGATAATTGTTTTCCACTAAGTTGTTTAGCTGATATAACAACAGCAGATTCATGCTGTTTAGTTATACCATTAGAATATAGTACAGCTTCTTGATGTGGATTTTCACCATATCTCAGTTTTGAAATTTTTCTAAGAGGTATTACTGTTTGCACAGGAAATTTTTCATAGGTCAAATATGCAGCAATTAAGGAATCATAATATGCAGTACAGCGAAAAGCTTTTGCTGCGAGTTCAAGCCTAAACTCTTCCGTAATTGAATTATCTCTTAATTTTCTGATTATAGCATTATAATCATTATTATCGCATACGACTATGACGTCTTTATAATTCTTAGCTGCTGCTCTTAGAAGAGTAACTCCACCTATATCTATATTTTCTATAACGCTTTTGTCTATTTTTTTATTTAAAGGCTTTGGAATATCACTTACAGTTTTTTCAAAAGGATATAGATCCACAACAACCATATCTATCATTCCTATATTGTACTGTTTCAACTGTTTCATATGCTCATAGTTATTTCTTATTGCTAAGATTCCACTATGTATTTTTGGACTCAAACTTTTTACCCTTCCATCCAAAATTTCAGGAAATCCTGTGATTTCAGATATTCTACAAGATTTAATGAAATTTTCTTCTAAAATTTTTGCTGTTCCACTACTTGATACTATATTCCATTGTAAAGCTACTAATTCCTTTGCAAAATCAACAACATAAGTCTTGTCTGTAACACTAAACAATGCAGTTGACATACAAAACTCCTCAATTTATAAAGTTATTTTTAACACATACATCTGAAACATAACCAATATTTAAACTAATGAATACAGTTCTGATTTTAGCATAAACATTTTTTCAAATGCAAACATAACAACACCACTACTAATAAGCGAAACAACACATCCAGTCACACTAATATGATCTTTTATAATCCCAACTTTATATGATGATGCTATTATTTTTTTGCAAGCAATTCTTCAAACTCAATTTCACTAATAACTTTTATACCCAACTCTCTTGCTTTTTTAAGTTTCGAACCAGTATTTATACCAGCAATAACATAACTTGTTTTTTTACTTACAGATGCAGTAACCTTTCCACCAAATTCCTTTATACTTTTAATAGCTTGATCCCTCGTACGATTTTTAAGCTCCCCAGTTAAAGTAAAAACTTTATTATCAAATTTGTCATTCATTTTAATTGAATCAAATTCAACCATATTTACACCAGCTTTAATAAAATTATTTATCAAATGAATAATCTCTTTGTTCTTGAAAAATTTTTCTAAAGATAACGCTAAAACACTACCAATACCATTTATTTTTGTAAAATCGCCAACGCATGTGTTAAATATATTGTTCATGTTTTTATATTTCTTTGCAATAATTTCAGATGTTCTTTCACCAATATGACGTATTCCCAAAGCAAATAGAAACCTATTCAAGCTACGTCCTTTACTAACATTTATTGCCTCTATAAGCTTTACGGTCTTTTTTACTCCAAATAAATTAAGACATCTGAAATCGTTGTAAGATAAATAATATATATCCGAAAGAATCTTGATTTTATTTTTATTGAGAAGTTGATCTATGACATCCTCGCCAAACCCTTTAATGTCCATAGCTTTTCTACTAACAAAATGTATTAAATGTCTTTTAAACTGAGCTGGACAATTTGGGTTTATACATCTGTAGGCAACTCTTTCTTCATCCTTGACAATTTTACTACTGCATGATGGACACATATCTGGACGTTTAAATAAAACACTTTCTGTGTTAGATGTTTTCTTTTTTTTTATTGCTTTGACTATTTTAGGAATAACATCACCAGCACGCTCTATTAAAACTGTATCTCCCTCATTTATTCTAAGACGTCTTATTTCATCGAAATTATGCAGTGTAGCGCGCGATATGGTGACACCAGCAAGGGTAACAGGTTCCAAAATTGCTAATGGAGTTACTATCCCTGTACGTCCAACTTGCGCACATATCTTGTTCAATATTGTAGTTGTTTGTTTTGCAGGAAATTTAAATGCTATAGCCCACTTTGGGCTTCTATTTGTATGACCCAGTTCACTATGAAGTTGAAAATTATTAACCTTAACTACAATCCCATCTATATCATAAGTGAGCATATTTCTTCTGTTTATCATGACATTCATAAAATCTTCTATTTCTTTAAAGGAGTGACATACTTCAATGTAGTTTTGTTGTTGAAATCCACAATCTTTGCAATATTTTAAAAACTCTGATTGTTTTTGGAATTGTTTTCCATAAATTTTACCGAACGAATGCACAAAAAAACTGAGTTTTCTTTTTGCAGTAATGTTAGAATCTTTCTGTCTTAATGAACCAGAAGCTGCGTTCCTAGAGTTAGCAAATTTTTGTACTCCAGAACTAAGCAATTTTTTGTTCAAACTTTCAAAATCAATCTTGTTAATATAAACTTCACCGCGCAACTCAAAAAAACTAGGAGGATCACATATTTGAAGCTTATGAGGAATATTCTGGATCATCATTACATTTCTAGTTATATCCTCACCAATTTCTCCATCACCACGAGTTGCACCTATATTTATAATTCCATTTATGTAAACTAAACTTACACTTACTCCATCAATTTTAGGTTCAACGATGAATTCTACATCACTGCTATTTATTTTTTTTATTATATTTTTACACCACTTTGCGATGTCATTATTAGAATAAGTATTATCTAATGAAAGCATGGGTGATGTGTGCTTTACACGTTTAAAATATAATGATGAAGCAAATCCAGATACACATTTTATTGGCGATGTAGAAGGACCAAGAACAAAATTCGATTTTTCGAGTATTTCAAGCTTTTTTACAAGATTGTCATATTCAACATCAGATATTTCAGGATTATTTTTATCATAGTAAAGGTCATCGTGCCGTAAAATTTCATTCCTTAAAAAATAAATTTGATTTTTTATATCTCTACACATAAAAATCCTCTGATTTTATAAACGCTACTCCACAATTTTTTGAGTTCTTATAATTTTGAGTTTATCCAGAACACCGTTTATAAATTTACTTGAATCTTTCGTTGAAAATTTTTTAGAAATTTCTACAGCTTCGTTTATTATGACATTAACAGAAATATCTGGGGTAGCCATAATTTCATACGTTGCAAGACGTATGATGTTACGGTCAACTACAGCCATTCTCTCGAGTTCCCAATTTTTAGTATACAGATTAATAAAAAAATCTATGTTCTGTTTATTTTCACAAACTCCCTTGAATAAATTTATTGCGAATATTTTATAAGATTCACGTTTAGGTAAATATTCACTCAAGTAGTTACATACATCATCAAACTTAATAGCACAATTATCTAACATATATAGCATTCTCAATGAACATTCCCTTGCTTCTCTCCTAGTACTCATAAATTCAATACCATAAACACTGTTTAATATTATATTTTTATAATTGACATAAAATTTTACAAAAAAATAAATTGAGCATTTAATATTTTTATATGCTACATAAAAATTAAAGCAAAAATATTAAGAAATTCCAATTTTAAACTTTATTTGAGGTTGTTTTGATAATAATGTATTACAAAGTTATAAGTAAAATTTTTTGAAGTAATAAAAAGAAGAGTAGTTTCAGTATAAATATCTGCACTATCAGATTAGGATTAATAGCATAGTAAATATTCTAAATACTTCATCATCTTAAACACTAAATTTAATCTGCATAAAACAAGTAATATTATTTTTATTTCTTAAAATTATTTGTAAAAACAGCTCTTTCTTCAGTCAAATTTATTTTTTTAGATAAAAAACACTGCATCCTTAAACATGTTATTATCATTAAATAACTCCATTAAATATGTTTTTTAAACATACATTTACACTCACTTTATCACAAATCTAAAAAACATTTGAAAAAAAACAAACTTTAACACTATTATAAAATTTAACTACTATAACGGAGAGAGAGGGATTTGAACCCTCGATAGAATATCTCTATAATAGTTTTCAAGACTATCGCCTTAAGCCACTCGGCCATCTCTCCTATACAAATAATTTCAAAGTCAAATTAAGGTAGTAAGTTGCTAGTTGTTACACATTGTAACTTTACTGAATCTTTAGATCCTATCACTGTCTCAACAGCATTTACAAAACTATCTGAATAGTCCGACATATATCCAGTTTCTACAGAAAAAACGCCATACATTAGATCTTCTAAATCTAAATAAACTTTTACTTTACCTTTATGTATGTTTAAAATTTTTTTCAATTTTTCACTTAAGGTATCATTACACGTTGTAGCAACAAGTTTTATATGTATTTCGTATCTTAATGGAAATTTTTTTTTTGCTTCATCTATTGTTATTATGCCTTCAACTATTATTTCTGTTTGACTTTGCAAACCTGTCAGTCTACCCTTCATAATTACAACATTATTGGGAATTAGATAATCACAAAATTTCTCAAAATTTTTAGGAAAAAGTACTGCATCGACACTTCCGTATAAATCTTCTATTTTAAATTTTGCATAAGTTTTTCTCTGTGCTTTTGAAATAAGTTTTTTTATGGAAGTTACCATACCTGCAATATGTACAATTTGACCTGTTTTAAAACTAAGGTCCTCTTTAATTTTGTGAAGTTGATTAGAATTATAATCTGAATAAGCAGCAATTTCTTTCATTTTTTTATCCAACGGGTGTCCTGAAAGATAAAAACCTAAAACATCCTTTTCAAAATTTAATGCCCAAAATTGTTCTAACGGTTTCACTTCTTTTAAAAATAACACAGAGCTAAAGTTTTCTAAACTACCAAAAAGAGATCCTTGCAATGATTCTTTATTTTGTTTTATTTTTAAAGCATTATTGACAGATAAATTTAAATTTCGTATCAAAACAGCTCTTATTAAGAGTTTATCACTGCCAAAACAATCAAAAACTCCTGCTTTTATAAGATTTTCTAATGCTTTCTTATTAACAACTTTTAGATCTATTTTAGATAAAAAATCATCCCAATTCTTGAATTGTCCATTTGCAATTCTTGCTTGCTCAATCGACTTACTTACACTCTCACCTACATTTTTTATTGCAAGTAACCCAAATCGTATATTTTCATTTTCTATACTAAACTCTCCTTTAGAGTGCTGTATATCAGGTGGTAATATTTTAATGCCGAAAAGCGACATATCATCTAAATACATCAGAAATTTATTTTTACCATCATCTTTCATCGTAGAACGATTAATCTCACTATTAAGTAAAGCTGTAAAATATTCTAAAGGATAATTAGCTTTCAAGTAAGCTGTTTTATAAGAAATCATACCATAAGCTGCTGAATGAGATTTATTAAATCCGTATCCAGCAAATGCTACAATATTATTAAATATTTTTACTGCAATTTTTTTTGCAATCCCATTTTTTTTAGCACCATTTATGAATTTTTCTCTTTGTTTTTCTATAACTTCAGGTATTTTTTTACTCATAGCCTTGCGTAAATTATCAGCTTCTCCAGGAGTAAAATTTGCAAGTTCTACAGACATTTTCATTACCTGCTCTTGGTATAGTATAACACCATATGTATCTTTTAATATAGACTCTTGCAGAGGATGATCATAAATTATTTTTGTTTTGCCATGTTTGCGATTTACAAAATCATCCAGCATTCCAGATCCCATTGGGCCTGGACGATATAAAGCAATTAAAGCTATTATGTCATTTATATTACTAGGTGCTAGTTTTACTATTAGATCCCTCATTCCTTTACTTTCAAGTTGAAATATACCCATAGTTTTAGCTTCGCTAAGCATGTTGTAAGTTTTTTTATCATCCAGAGGAATGCTACCTAAATCAAATGATTTGTTCTTTTGTATAAGCTTGGCGCTTTCATCAATAATTGTCAATGTCCTTAAACCCAAAAAATCAACTTTTAAAAGCCCAAGTTGGGATAAAACTATACCATCGTATTGAGTTATTATAACACCTTTAATCCCTTTTGCTCTTGCGAGTGGAGAGTAATTTGTAATTTCTTCATTTGCCATAACCATCCCTGCAGCATGCACTCCAGTATGTCTTTTTAAACCCTCAAGTTTTTGAGAAATTTTTATAAGTTTTGCAATTCTTGAGCTTGTTTCTATAAGCTTTGATAACTCTGTTGAAGTTTCCAATGCTTCAGAAATATTTACACCGCTATACGATGGTATAAATTTTGCAATGTTATTTGATTCCGTTGCTGTAAACCCCATAACTCTTGCTACATCCTTTATTACTAATTTTGCTTGCATTGATCCAAATGTTATAATTTGAGCACATTTTTCCTCGCCATATTTTTGACGCACGTATTTTATAACTTCATCTCGCCCTGAATCAGCAAAATCTATATCTAAATCTGGCATTGAACATCTTTCAGGGTTTAAAAATCTCTCAAATAACAATCCATATTTTAAAGGACAAATATCTGTCACACCCAAAACATATGCCACCATAGAACCAGCTCCAGATCCTCTACCAGGCCCTACTTGAATGCTATGATCCTTAGCATATCTAACAAAATCTGAAACTATTAAAAAATATGAAGCAAATCCCATTTTATTAATGATAGAAAGCTCTTGTTTTAATCTTATATTATGCTCTGGTGAAATCACAGAATATCTTGCGTGAAGTCCTTTGCTACAGAGTGCTTCGAGATATTCCATATCAGAGCTATATTCTTTTGGGACTACAAATTTTGGTAAAAGTAATTTATTCATAGGAATTTCAAGATTAATCTTTTCAGCAATTGCTATAGTATTTTTAATAGCTTCTGGTATGTAGTAAAACGTTTTAATCATATCTTCGGCACTACGATAATAAAAAAGATCAGATTGAAAGCGTAATCTTCTAATATCACTTAACATCTTACCTGTACCAATACAAAGTAAAATGTCATGAATTTCAAAATCTTCTCTTTTTAAAAAATGACAGTCATTCGTAGCAACAATTGGAATTAAAGTATTTTTTGATAAATCTATTAGTTTAGGAATTATTTTTTTTTGTTTTTCAAGGCCATTATCCATAATTTCTATATAAAAATTATCAACACCAAAAATATCACGATATTTTATGGCAGCATCTCGTGCTTCTTTTGTATTATTATTGAGTAAAAAAGTCTGAATTTCACCTGCTAGACACCCAGAAAGAGCAACTAATCCTTTGCTATATTTTTCTAAAATATCTTTATCAACACGTGGTTTATAATAAAATCCTTCTGTAAATCCTATACTTACTATGTGCATAAGATTTTGATATCCTTCAAAATCTTTAGCTAGTAATGTTAAATGATTATACTTGGTACCATATTCAGCACTTTTATCAAAGCGAGATTTTGCAGCAACGTAAACTTCGCAACCTATTATAGGTTTTATACCGCTCTGCTTTGCTGCCCAATAAAATTCCATAGCACCGTACATATTCCCATGATCAGTAATGGCAAGAGCAGGCATTTTATAGTCACTTATAATATTAAACAGCTCACCTGGATTACCTTTGTTATCTATGATTCTACACGCACCATCAAGTAAAGAATATTCTGTGTGATTGTGTAGGTGTACAAATTCTACAGTCATAAAAATCCCTATTTTTTAATTTTATGTATAAACCGATAATCCTTATTACATTAAAACACAGCAGTACAAATATTTTTTTTGAACTGTTAAATTTTTTTGCAAGGTGATTAATTTTGTCTTATTTCAATAGCTTTTTTTGCTAAAAAATCAACTTTTTCATTTTTTGTGTTACCAGTGTGACTTTTCACATAACGCCATTCAATTATTATGTGAGTTTTAAGAATAAACTCTACGTATTCTTTTGAGGTATTATTCTTAGCTTTCCACTCAGCAGTTATAAATTTTTCTACACCATAATAATCATAATTGATTCTTATCTTTTTAATAGCGTTTTTTTGACACCATTTTATTGCTTCGATTACAGATTTTAGTTCTCCACTAAATTGTCTAAATTGTACATCAGAAACAACCCCTGAAAGTTCAGCTTTAATTTCATCACCTAAGTAAATAATAACTCCATATCCTACGGTACCAGAAATATAAGAACCATCAACAAATACTTCGTAAATACCACTTTCTGCTGGATAAGTGAAAAACCCATTTGTTTGATCCCAGACTGAGTCAATAACAGTACTAATATTAGTATTATTTAATTGTTTTTTTAAAGAGAAAATATTTTTTGTAGGTTTATAGTAAATTAACAAACTACCATATTTACCAACATTGAGTTTAACTACATAATCTTTAAAAGAATCACTCCCAAAAGTAGCATGTATATTCCGTTTTTCAAGACTTTTTTGAAATTCAAAAGCCTTATTTTTTAATTCATTTTTATACAATGTTTTTTTCATTTTTTTATCTTTTAATTTTTTGAGATCAATTTGTATCTTTTAAGAGTTCCTTAGGTATTTCCTTTTTAGCGTGAGCTCCAAGATCCTTCAATTTTTGAGCTCTCTCTATGAGGCTATCACCTCTTTTATCAGAAAAAGAAAGCCTTTTAATTGCTTCTTGAGTTTTATTTCTAGCCTCATATATCTTTCTATCGGCTTCTATCAAAGTTTGAACAAAAACTACAAATTTATCGTAAAGGTTACCTCCATGCTTTGCTATCTCAAAAACATTTTTTTTCTGATTCTCTTGACGCCAGATATATTCTACAGTTTTTAGCGTAGCTAAAAGAGTTGACGGTGTGACGAGTACTATATTTTTTTTAAAAGCATAAGCAACAATATCAGGTTTATCAATTAACGCAACTGAAACTGCTCCTTCTATAGGTACAAACATCAAAACATACTCAGGTTGATTAAGTCCAGTTAAAGTAGTATAGTCTTTCAGTGCAAGCTCATCAATGTGCTTTTTTATGCTAACAGAATGCTCCTTTAAGTAAATTTTTTTTTCAGTTTCGCTACGTGAGTTATAATACCTTTCATAAGCACTGAGTGAGGTCTTTGCATCTATTGCGATATGTTTTTCTTCAGGTAAGATTATTATATAGTCTGGTATTTTATTTTCCTCATCACCTTTAAACTGTTTTTGAGACAGATAATTTACACCTCTAATCATTCCAACATATTCAAAGATTCTTTCAATACTCAATTCCCCCCACATCCCTTGAAATTTATTATCTCCTTTCAGGGCACTCGCAAGATTATTAGCTTCATCACTTATTTGTTTGTTAAGAGTTATCAATTTTCCTAATTCATTTTGAAGTCCAGACATTTTTTCAGCTTCGTAAATTTGAAAAGCCTCAATTTTACTTCTAAATTCATCAATTTTTACTTTAAAAGGCATTATTACACTTTCAAAAGAATCTCTACTAAAACCAGCAATTTTAGATTTATTTTCATCTAATATTTTCGAAGCAATACTTTCAAATTCACCCTTTAAGCTGCAACTTAGTTTTGAATATTCAGAAGTACTTTCCAAAAGGTCTTTTATTTTTTGATCTTTTATGGCATTATCTTTTGAAATAGAAATGTATTTAAAAATTGATAAAGAAGCACCAATTGAAACTCCAATAACAAACAACAATATAGAGTTTAATATATCCATAGTCACTATTTTTAAGCTCCTTTATATTAGTGAGAATACAAGAGCAATTATAATACCTCACAATGTAAGTGAAATACTTTTTTACACTCTAGTTGTAAAAAAACACATCAGTTTCATGCAGGACTTACTTTTTACATAAATTCATTAACGTTTACACTACAATAAACATCAGCATATTTTACATCAAGTATTAAAAAAGAACAAAATTATTTCTAATTTTTAGCACAAATTTCCTTGTAGTTACAGTATTTACAAAAAAACACATTATTTGTTAATGGGAATTCTAGTTTTACCTTAGGAATGTTCTTCTCTATATCTACAAGGTATCTACACATATTTTCGGTTTCATTCAGCACAGTGTTAGTAAATTCAGTAATTGCATCATTTTCTATTTTGACGTTTTTTTCACGATATTGTGGATGAAGATAAACTATCATAGGAATTATATCATATGCTTCTTTATTAAAGTGACAATTTGCCCATAAAGAGTATCCAGTAAGTTGTCTTGAATGCTTCTCTTCATCAGGTTTACCAGTTTTCCAATCTATAATGCATATTTTATCTCCTATTGGGAATAAAAAATCTACCTTACAAAAAAATTTACAACCATTAATCCATGTTTCGCCAAAATTTTTTGGTTCTATAATCCATTTAGAACTCTGATAAATAGCATTTTTTTCAATCCATTCAAATCTTGCACTGTCAAGAAATTTTTTCAATATCATTTCTATTTTTTCATAAACATCATAAGCTGAAACTACCTCTTTGTAGTAGTAGTGTTCAAAAAATGTTTTTGAGTTGCAGTACTTTTTTGTTACGTCGAAAGAATATTTAAAAAACTTACTCTTGTTAAGAGGTTTTGTGCTTATTTGATATCTCTTAAGCATATCTCTTATGACATCGTGTACAATGTTACCAACTTCTAATGCTTTAGAAGTCAAACTTTTTAGAAACTGTATTTTTTCAAAAGAAACATCATTATCGAATTTTGCGTAGTAATCATAAAAGTATTGTCGCTTGCAGTTTAAAAATTTATCATATCTTGAAATTGACCAACCTAAACCACCAGTATGTGAAGTTTTTTTAATATCATCAACCACAGATATAATCTCCTTATTTTCAATGTTTGTATTTGGTGAAAAAAACCTTGAAATATAAGTAATTGCATCTCAGGTTTTTTCAATAAATTATCTCTATTTTGTCTAGCTGTTTTGAAAAATAATCAGATACCACGTATTTATTAAAGTTATGAAATATGAAACAATGACTACAATTGCAAAATCAAAACAATGACAATCTGAAACAATATTATACTTCTTCATTATACTTCTTTTTTTGTTTTATTACGAATAAAAATTTTGTTGTAATGGAAATTTGTTAAGTGATTAGCAAAAATGATTCCCACACATACATTTTACTGACGTAGTAATCCTTATATTGCTTTAAAGTAAAAATTTTAGTATAGTCTTCCGTCATGAGCAAAGAATCGCTAAGTATCAAGTCAGAATTTTTGAGTTTTTTTAAGGATAAAGGTTGTATTGTTGTCCCGTCGGATTCTCTTGTTTCCAATGGAGATAAAACGCTCCTTTTCACTTCTGCTGGTATGGTACAGTTTAAACAGCATTTTTTACAACAAAGTGAAAATTTACTCACAAAAGCCACAAGTTGTCAGAAGTGTTTTAGAACTTCAGATATTGACCAAGTAGGTTTTACTACAAGACACCTCACTTTTTTCGAAATGCTTGGTAATTTTTCTTTTGGAAGCTATTTCAAAGAAGAAGCTATATGTTGGGCGTGGGAATTCTTAACACAAAAAATGTTTTTACCTGCAAATAAACTCTATGTAACCGTACATGAAAGTGATGATGAAGCAAGCGCTTTGTGGCAAAAAATTATTCCATTAAGCAGGATTATAAAAATGGATGATAAAACTAATTTTTGGAGTATGGGCGATATAGGTCTATGTGGTCCGTGTTCAGAAATTTTAATGGATCTTGGTAATACATCAGGATGTGGTAAATCTTCATGCAATCCTAAATGTGGGTGTGATAGGTATCTCGAAATATGGAATCTCGTGTTTATGCAGTTTATAAAACAAGATGATGGAACTTTAAAAAATCTTCCAAAAAAAAGTATAGATACTGGCATGGGACTCGAAAGACTTATTTTAGCAATAAATGGCAAAAAAAATATTTTTGATACTGATTTGTTTATACCTATAATAGAGGATATATCAGAAATTTTTAAAATAAGATACAAAAAATATGACATGTCAAGACTTAGAGCAATTGCAGATCATGCAAGAGCAATAACTTTTTTAATTTTAGATGGCGTCATGCCATCAAATGATGGGCGAGGGTACGTTTTAAGAAAAATTTTAAGAAGAGTGCTTAGATATAGTAAATTTTACGGATATAAAAATAAGTTCATGGGTAAACTCATATCAACAGTGTTTAAGGTTATGGAACCAGAATATCCAGAACTTCACTCAAGATTAAATAGCGTACAATCCATTGTAGAGATTGAAGAAGAAAAATTTTTAGAAACTATTAATTCTGGCTCCATGGTACTTTCTAAGATTATGAAATCTTACAAGTCAGAAGGTGTAAAAATTATTTCAGGAAGAGATGTTTTCAAACTTTACGACACTTATGGATTTCCTTGTGATTTAACCAAAGAAATTGCTCATGAAAATGGGATGATGATTGATGAAATTGGATTTAAAGATGAGCAAAATGTTGCACATGAAAAATCATGTAATACATGGAATAAATCAAAAGAAAAAAATGCATTTTTTTATTTAATGATTCATGAGAAAGTTGGCAATACAGTATTTACTGGATATGATAGTTATGTAAGTAATGGAAAAGTTTTAGCTTTGATAAAAAATGGAAAAAAAGTCGATAAGCTGATTGCTGGTGACGAATGTGAAATTATTTTGTCTAAATCTTCATTTTATGCTCAGTCAGGAGGTCAAAATTCAGATAAAGGGAAAATGCTTGTAAAAAATTTTTCTGAAATCATTGTTGAAAATGTTTTTAAACCAGTAGGCGAGTTATTCGTGCACAGAGCAAGAGTTATAAAAGGTATTGTAGAAATTAACGATGAAGTGTTAACAATTGTTGACGTCAAATATAGAGAACAAATTGCAAGACATCACACGTCAACTCATCTGTTGCATGGAGCACTCAGAGAATTTTTTGGTGAACATGTAAACCAAGTTGGTTCTTTAGTAACAAGTGACTATCTTCGTTTCGATTTTACTAGTCTTTTTGCAACTAAAATTGAAGATTTAGTTAAAATAGAAAACAAATTAAATTCAATTATAAGAGCGAATTCTGAAGTAATCGTCGAAACCATGGAAATATCACAGGCACAAAAAGCTGGTGCAATGGCACTATTTGGAGAAAAATACGGCAATTTAGTAAGAACTGTTTCCATAAAAAGTAGCAATAGTAACGATATTTATTCAATTGAATTATGTTGCGGAACACACGTCAAACGAACAGGTGACATAGGTATTTTCAAGATTATATCAGAATCAGCTGTTGCTGCAGGAATAAGACGTATAAGGGCAGTTGCAGGTATAGCAGGAGAAAATTATATTTTAAGCGAAGAATCTACAATAATAGAAATATCTAAAATCCTAAACGTTTCTAAAAATAATGTTGTAGAAAAAGTACGAAAATATGTCATCGATTATAACACGCTTAAAAGTAAATTGAATGTGCTTGAGAATAATTTATTGTTATCGAAAATTGACTTTTACGCTAAAAGATTAGAAAATGTTAATGGGATAAATTTCTTACCTATTACGATGAAAGATGTAGATGTCAAAACATTAAAGCAAATGGCGAACAAATTAAAAATAAAATTAAAGTCTGCAGTTTTATTACTATTATCGGAAAATAAAGATAATGTTGTATGTTTTATAGTATCTATTACACCAGATTATTTAAAAATGGGAATAAATGCTAATGAAATTGCTAAGGCTTTTGCTACAGATATAAGCGGTTACAGTGGAGGTAGGTTTGATTTTGCACAGGGAGGTTCAAAAAATCTATCAAATTTAAACTGCGCTATAAAAAATTTTCCGAAATATTTTAATGTTTTTACTAAGCAGTAAAAGATAAAAACTGGAGGTTAAAGAGTGCCATTTTATTCAGAGAAAGTAATGGACCATTTCATGAACCCACGTAATGTTGGAGAAATTGACGATGCTGACGCTGTAGGAAAAGTAGGAAATCCAGTGTGTGGTGACATGATGACTTTTTACATAAAAGTTGAAAATAATAAAATTAAAGATGTGAAATTTAAGACTTTTGGATGTGGAGCTGCAATAGCTGTGTCTTCTATGGTTTCAGAGATGGCATTAGGTAAAACCCTTGATGAAGTTATGAATATTACAAACAAAGAGGTTGCTGAGTCATTAGGAGGGCTCCCTCCTAACAAAATGCACTGTTCTAACCTTGGTGCTGATGCGTTACACACAGCTATTAAGAATTATAAAAATAAACGGAGAAAGTAATATGAGAGAAAATCAGACATGTTCGTGTCCTCATTGTGAAGTTAAATTTAAAAAAAGTTGTTTTGGTGCTAAATTTTGTAAATCGTGTTCTATCCAGGAATACAAGTACAAAATATGCTATGCTTGTAAAGCAAAATATTTATCAGAGTATGATAAATGTCCTGCTTGTATGGTCAATAAAAACTTATTTTAATTTGTCGAATTAATAAGTATAATAGGGCTGGTCGATGTTAAAAATAAAGTTGCTACTTTTGCCAAAAGACTTTTGAAAACAAAAGACTTTTGAAAATATGAAGTTTTATTTTATGCAATGATAGGAGGTGTTATGTGATAATAAATTCAATAAGACCTGAGGTTTATTCAGTGGGTGTACCGGATTGGAATGAGAGACATTTTCATGGGCATAGTTATGCAACTAGAAGAGGGGTTACGTACAATTCTTATTTGATTGTTGATGAAAAAATAACATTGATTGATACAGTACGTAAAGGATTCGAAAAAAACTTTATAGAGAACATAAAAAATATAATAGACCCTTCAAGGATAGATATAATAATCATCAATCATATTGAACCCGATCACTCGGGTGCATTCCCTGAGATACTGAAATTATGTCCTAATGCAAAAGTTTATGGAACTGAGAAGGCAAGACAGGGTGTTTTGAAGTATTATGGAATAGTTGGTAACTGGGTAAATGTTAAGACTGGAGATACTCTAAATATCGGAAAGAGAACTTTAAAGTTTATAGATATGACTATGATACACTGGCCTGATAGTATGCTTACATACTCTACTTACGATAAAATATTATTCTCAAATGATGCTTTCGGTCAGCATTATGCCACTGGTAAAACATTTGACTATCAAGTTGATTTTGCAACTTTAATGGATGAAGCACAAAAATATTATTCCAATATACTCTGGCCTTTCAATTTACTTATAGCTTCGAAATTATGCGCAATAAAGAAATTAAACCTTGACATCAAATTCATAGCACCAAGCCATGGGTTGGTATGGCAAAGGTATATATCTGAAATTATACAGAAATACGCATATTGGGCTTCAAACTCATGTAAAAATAGAGTTGCAGTTGTATATGAAACGATGTGGAATTCTACTGAAAAGATGGCAAAAAAAATCGTTGAAGGCATAAATTCGCAAGGTATAGAAGCTGTTTTATTTGATGTTACAAAAAATGACAGACCAGATATTGTTTCATATATGATTGATGCAAGAGGATGGATTTTTGGGTCATCAACACATAATGGTGAAATGTTACCAATTATTTCAGGTTTTTTACATTTTCTTAAAGGATTAAAAGTTAAGGGACGTATGTCTTTTGCATTTGGTTCTTATGGATGGAGTGGCGGAGCAGTTAAAAATATAGAAAATATAATTTCATCTATGGCTTCTGTTGAAACATCTTTGGATTTTGTATTTAGTCCAAATGATGAAGAGTTAAAAAAATGTTTTGAGTCTGGTAAGATTTTTGCGTTAAAAATGAAAAATCAGTAAAACAACAAACAAAGACAGTTGCACGTATTATTAAAAGCTTTACCAGTATTGAATTATTAAAATTTATTTAAAATGGGAATGTGATGTTTTTTATTTTGAAGTTTGTTCATTATTCAATGTGTGTTATTTTGATTTTTATCGTGCTACTTCAGACTGGTAAAAGTGGTGGAATGTTTGGCATTTTTGGAAATGATGGATCAGACCAACTTTTTAATGCTCCTTCTAGAGCTGCTTTTATAAAAAAACTGACAAGTATTGTAGCTTGTATATTTTTGATTACTTCTTTAATGCTTACTAGGTTTTATGTTGATTTTGAATTAATATCCGTTACTGATAAAATCTCTAACGCCCCAGTATCAGTTGACTAGTTGTTGTTATTTGTGTATACACTTATGCAAAATTGCTGAGGTGGCGGAACTGGCATACGCGCACGTTTGAGGGGCGTGTTTCTTTTGGGAATGCGGGTTCAAATCCCGCCCTCAGCATAAATAGAAGTAAATAAAAAAGTAGAAATAATTTGTTTAATATCTTGCGGGTGTAGTTCAGTGGTAGAATATCTCGTTGCCAACGAGAAGATCGTGGGTTCAAGTCCCATCGCCCGCTTTAAAAATTAACAATTTTACATATTTTTGTTAAAAATTAAATAGATACAGGATTTGATTAATGATAGATCTACACACACATACTTTTCTTTCAGATGGCGAGCTAAGTCCTTTCGAGCTTGTTTATACAGTAAAATATAATGGATACGTTGCTGTTGCAATTACAGATCACGTTGATTACTCAAATATGGAACTTATTATACCAGGTGTTGTTAAAGCTGCGAAAATACTTATGGAGAATTACGATATTTTGGTATTACCTGGAGTAGAGCTAACTTATATCCCACCGAAGCTCATAAAATACATTGTAATCGAATGTAGAAATCTAGGCTCTAAAGTTGTAGTTGTTCATGGAGAAACAGTTTCTGAGACTGTACCAGTTGGAACAAACATATGTGCTATAAGAGCATGTGTAGACATTCTAGCACACCCAGGGTATTTATCTGAAGATGAAGCTATTCTTGCAGCTGAAAATAATGTTAAAATAGAGATTACAACTAGAAGAGGACATAATGTAACTAACAAAAAAATTGCAGAAATGGCTATTAGTAAAAAAGCGAAATTAGTTCTAAATACTGATATGCATACATCAAAACAGTTTTTGACAAAAGAACTTATAGCAAAGACATTACTTAATGCAGGGTTATCCACAGATTATTATAGTGTTATGAGAAAAAATTCACTTGAAATAGTTAACGTACATGGATATAGTTTATAGACATAATAAAAAATGATAGGAATTCTTAACATACAAAAATGAAAATATATTCTAAAATTAGAGATAAGTTTAAAATGATAATGCTGTGTTTTAGTTCGAATGTATTTTGTAATATTAGAAGGAAGGCCTTCACATTTGCAGTTGTTATTTTATTGTTTATTTTTGTAGGAATATTTTTAAAATTTTCATTAATGCGTAAGGCTAATTATATAGCATCTGCTAAATTATCATCAGCTTTAACACATATTTTACATGGAGATCACGAAAGAGGACTTGATATTATAGATAAAATAATTTTACAATTTTCTAACACACCAAGTGCATATTATGGAAAACTTGTCAAATCTGATATTCTAGTCGATAAGTGTATGTATAATGAAGCTCTAAAGATTTTAAATGAAATATTGAATAATAGCAACAATAAAAAAGTTCCAGATATGATCAAACCATTAGTAAGTTCAAGAATCATTCACATATATGACTATAAAAAAGATTATTTCAGTGCTATAGTTGCCGCAAAAGAGTTTATCAACAAATATCCTAATCATTTTCTCAGTGGAGATATTTGTCTAAACTTAGCCGAACACTATGTCCAAATTGGATTTAAAAATGAGGCTATAAATATACTTAATAATATGTTGATTAAATTTCCTAAAGTACATGGAATAACGGAAATAGTTCGCAGTAGACTCAATTATCTAACAAGAGGAGAATTTTATGGTAAAGATTTAATAATAAAACAAACTCATTAAAGTAAACAAAAATTTCTAAGCTGAAAAAATTTTTATAAAAACAAAGAGAGGTTATGAATGAGTGTTCCACAAAATTTAAAATACACAAAAACCCACGAATGGGTGAAGGTTCATGAAAATAGGGCTACTGTTGGCATTACAGATTTTGCTCAACATGAGATTACAGATATTGTCCATGCAGAACTTCCAGAAATACACAAACAAGTAACAAAAGGACAACCTGTAGCTATTATAGAATCTGTGAAGTCTGCTTTTGACATATATGCTCCATTAAGTGGTAAAATTATTGAGTTAAATAGTGCTGTTCTAGAAAAGCCTGAGCTTATAAATCAATCGCCATATGAAAATGGTTACTTATTTTCAATAGAATTTACGAATGTTGAAGAACTGAATGATCTTGTTGATGCAGATAGCTATAAAAAACTAATATAAATTTAGGTAAAAAAAATGAACTATATTTCTCAAAATCAAAAAGATAAATGTGATATGTTAAAGGTTATTGGAGTTAATAGTGTAAATGAATTATTTGACATGATTCCAAATAGTTTAAAAGTAAAAAAATTAAATATTTATGGAGAAAAAACAGAACAAGAGCTTTTAAATTATTTCGCAAATATTGCTTTAAAAAATAAGATTTTTGTTTCTTTTAGAGGAGCTGGAATTTATGATCATTATATACCATCATTAGTAGATGAAGTCATAGGCAGATCTGAATTTTTAACTGCATATACACCTTATCAAGCTGAAGCAAGTCAAGGAACACTTCAAACAATTTTTGAATATCAAAGCCTAATATGTTCTTTGACTGGACTTGACGTATCAAATGCATCACTTTATGATGGCGCAACAGCAGTTGCAGAAGCCGCATTACTTTCTTTAAAAGTGAATAGTAAAAAAAATACGATATTGATTTCGCAGGCATTACACCCTGAATACATACAAACTATAAGAACATACTTAGAAAATTCAAGAGCGAAAATTATTATGCTTGACATATCTTTAGATGGTTCAATAAAAGAATCTTCTGTTGAAGCTGCTGTGAATAACAATGATATTGCGGCAGCCATAATACAATCTCCGAATTATTTTGGAATCATTGAAAATATGCAAGCTTTGTCATGTGTTATAAAAAAAAGTGGAGCATTGTTTATTGCTGTTGTGAATCCTATATCATTAGGTGTTTTTCAAGCACCGGGTGAATATAATGCAGATATTGCAGTAGGAGAGGGGCAAGTTTTGGGTTCTCCTATGAGTTTCGGCGGAACTACATTAGGATTTATGGTTGTAAAAAAGTCTTTAGAATGGAAGATGCCTGGTAGAATTGTCGGACAAACAACAGATAAAAATGGTAAAAGAGGATTTGTATTAACTTTACAATCAAGAGAGCAGCACATAAGAAGAGAAAGGGCAACTTCTAATATTTGTACCAATGCATCGCTAAATGCACTAGCTGCTTGTGTGTTTTTATCAGGTTGGGGCAATCACGGATTTAAAAATCTTGCTGAAACTAACATGTCAAAAGCAAAATATGCGTTTAACAAAATAAAATCTTTAAATGGATTTAAAGCAAAGTTTAAAGATGCAGTGTTTTTCAACGAATTTGTGATTGAAACTAAAAAAAATATAAAAATGATAAATAAAATTTTGCTTAAAAATAGTATTTTAGGACCATTAGATTTATCTGGAACTAGTGAGTTTTTTAAAAACTGTATTCTTTTTTGTGTGACAGAACAAAGAACAAAATGTGAAATTGATCGTTGTATAAAAATTCTCTCAGAGATATAGAAAATATCTATAAGGATTAATAATATTTTTTTTGGTAGGTAAAAAAATGGAAAAATTGTTAAATGAGTTACCATCCTCAGACGTTGCTGCATATACTATAAAATCTGATATTAAAATCGATGTAAAAGTTCCTGAACATTTAAAAAGAAGTATAAGTTTAGGGTTGCCTAGTATCACCGAGAATAATCTATTGAGACACTTTACAAATCTATCTAGAAAAAATTATGCTTTAAGTACTGTTTTTTATCCTTTAGGTTCATGTACAATGAAACATAACCCCTTGATAAACGAACGTATTGTCAAAAGTGAAGCTTTTAATTCTATACATCCTTATCAACCAACAGAAAGTTTACAAGGTGCTTTTGAAATAATGTATGGACTTGAGAAGGATTTATGTGAACTTACTGGAATGGATTATTTCTCTTTACAACAAGCTGCAGGAGCTCATGGAGAATTTGCAGGGCTATTAGTAATTGCAAAATATTTTAAATCAATAAAACAATCAAGAACTAAAATAATAATACCTGATTCTGCACATGGTACAAATCCAGCTTCAGCATCTCTTGCAGGGTTTGAAATTATTTCTCTAAAATCAGAATCTGATGGCACTGTACTACCTGAAAAATTAAAAAAAATTTTAACTTCTGAAGTTGCAGCAGTTATGCTCACAGTCCCTAACACACTAGGAACTTTTGAAAAAAATATATTAGAAATATCAAAAATAGTGCATAAAAATGGAAGTCTTTTGTATTATGATGGCGCAAATTTAAACGCAGTTATGGGTATAGTAAAACCTGGCCATATGGGGTTTGATGTTATGCATATAAATCTTCACAAAACTTTTTCGGCACCGCACGGAGGTGGAGGGCCCGGTTCAGGACCAATTGGTGTTAAATCATTTTTAGAACCTTTTATACCTATTCCAAGAATAGAGAAAAATAAATCTAAATTTACTCTAAATTATAAAAAATCTGAGAGTATAGGTAGATTAAAAAGTTTTTTTGGAAATTTCCATGTTATTTTAAAAGCATATATTTATATAAAAGCACTAGGAGGAAAAGGATTAGTAAGTGTTTCTGAACAAGCGGTTTTAAACGCAAATTATATGCTTGCAAGATTAAGAAATAAAGTTGATATACCAGCTGGCGATAGGTGTATGCATGAGTTTGTGTTATCACCAAAATCGTTATTCAGAGACAATATTAAAACTTTAGATGTTGCAAAGAGACTTTTAGACTATAACTATTATGCTCCAACAATTTATTTTCCACTTATTGTTGAAGAGGCTATAATGATAGAACCAACTGAAACTGAATCTAAAGAAACACTTGATACATTTATTGATATTTTAAGTAAAATTCTCTTTGATGAAATAATAAAGGAGCCACAAAAAATCAAAGAAGCTCCTATTAATACAACTGTCTGCAGGTTAAATGAAGTTGAAGCAGCAAGGAACCCAATTTTAAAATGGAAAAAGCAATAAAGTGATTGTTTATAAAGTGCCTTCATATTTACAGAATAATTAGTTATGAAATGAAAATATTAAAGTATAAAAAACAAAAAATAGTAAAAAAAGAAATAAAGATAGAAAAACTTAAGAGCATCGGAAAACAGATAGTATTTACAAACGGATGTTTTGATTTGATCCATCTTGGGCATATTGTCCTTTTAGAAAAAGCAAAAAGTTTTGGTGACATTTTAATAGTTGCAATTAATTCAGATAAATCTTTGAGTAATTTAAAAGGAGCTAAAAGACCATTAGTTAAAGAAAATGAAAGAGCTAAAATCCTTTTATCCTTGAAATTCGTAGATTATGTTATTATATTTGATGAACAGACTCCAGAAAATATTTTAGAAAAATTACGCCCTGATATTTTAGTAAAAGGTCAAGATTATGAATTTTCAGAAATAGTTGGTAGAAAATATGTAAAAAAAATTTACAGAGTTCCCATTGTAAAAAATAAGTCAACAACAAATTTAATAAATTTAATAGTAAAAAGATATAGTTATAAATAGAAAAATAAAAATTTATTATACATTAATTCAATGTCAAAATCAGTCAACTATACGTATACAGATTATTTTAAACAAAAAAATAGAATTAAAAGAGTTATTGATGTTAATTTGAATCGGTGTCGTGAAGGACTAAGAGTTGTTGAAGATACCTTACGTTTTGTATTAAATGATGAAATTTTTTGCAAAAAAATACGTACTATTCGTCATAATGTTGATAGAGTTTTTAGAGAAAAATACGTAGAATTTATACAAGAAAGAAATTCTTTTGATGACATAGGCAGACAATTTCTTGAAATCTCTAAAAAGGAATTGCATAGTTTATTAATTGCAAATTTTAAGCGCGTTCAAGAATCTTTAAGAGTTTTAGAAGAATACTGTAAAATATTTAATAATCCTATAATATCTATGCATTTTAAAAAAGAAAGATATGCTATGTATATGATAGAAAAATCAGTTTATTTAAAATATAGTTTTCTTTTAGGCAAAAAGGTTAAAGAGGTAATAAAATGGGATTAATAGAAGACGTCCAAAACAACGAAGATGTTTATTTAATAAAAGACATCGCACAAGCAGAAAATTTGAATGAAAAAATTATAAGAGATGGAATTATTTCAGGAACAATTGTTGTTCCAAAAAATATTAATAGAAAGTCTCAAAAAATTGTAGCTATTGGAGAAGGACTAAGAACAAAAATTAATGCTAATATAGGTACCTCTCCAGAGCATGTTGATATTGCAAAAGAACTTGAAAAACTTGATATTGCTATTAAAGCTGGTGCTGATACAATAATGGATTTATCTACAGGCGGTAATTTAACACAAATAAGGAAAGAGATACTTGCAATGTCCACTGTTCAGGTAGGGACTGTCCCAATTTATGAAGCTGTCTGTAAAACCATTGCAAAAGGTAAAAAAATATTTGAGATTGATAAAGAGCTGTTATTTGACATTATAGAAGAACAAGCTCAACAAGGTGTAGATTTCATAACCACTCACTGTGGAATCAATAAAGCTAACGTTGATATATTAAATCGTCAAGGACGTCGTATTACTGGTGTTGTAAGTAGAGGTGGATCTTTCTTAGTAAAATACATAAATGCGACAGGAAATGAAAATCCACTATTTGAAGAGTTCGATAGGTTATTAAAAATAGCAAAAAAATATGATGTTACTTTGAGTTTAGGTGATGGATTTAGACCTGGATGCTCTTCAGACGCTTCTGATAGTTTACAACTCGCAGAACTTTCAGTGTTAGGTGATCTTGTATTAGAAGCTAGAAAGGCGCGTGTTCAATCTATGATAGAAGGTCCAGGTCATGTCCCTATAAACCATATTAAAGCGAATGTAATTATCTCAAAAAAATTAGGACATGGTGCGCCACTTTATTTTTTAGGGCCACTTGTAACTGATATAGCTCCAGGGTACGATCATATAACATCAGCAATTGGTGGTGCATTAGCAGCTTCTTATGGTGTTGATTTTATATGCTATGTTACTCCAGCCGAACACTTGAGACTTCCTAATGTTCAAGATGTTTATGACGGAGTTATAGCTGCAAGAATTGCAGGACATGCTGCAGATATTGCTAAAAATATCAGTGGTGCTATTGAACGCGATAATGCAATATCAAAATGGCGTAAAATGAGAAATTGGGAAAAACAAAAGGAATATTGCATAGATCCTATAAAATTTACAGAAGAAAGAGCTAAATCATGCACACAACGAGAAGATGTATGTACGATGTGCGGAAAATTTTGTGCTATGACAGATGACGAATAAGTAATGTGAAAATAATAGGTTTGTTTTACAATATAAACATTTTTTATACTACCTTTTTTTAAATTTAAATAGAAGAGGAAAATTAACGATGGGTACAATAAAAGATTCATTTTCAGGAAAATGGGGTTTAATTTTCTCAGCTGCAGGCTCTGCAATAGGTTTAGGGAATATATGGTTATTCCCATACCGTTTAGCAGAATCTGGTGGGGCAACATTTATGATACCATATATCATTTGTTTGTCTATTGTAGGGGTCATAGCAGTAATTGGTGAAATTAGCATTGGAAGACTTACAGGAACAGGCCCAGTTGGTGCTTTTAAAAAAGCTTTAGAATTACGTAAAAAAAATGGAAAAATTGGAGAATTTTTTGGTTGGATATGTGTTTCAGTTGCTTTAGTACAATCCGCTGGCTATATTTTAGTAGTATCGTGGGTCATACGTTTCTTAGTTGGATCTTTTGTAGGTACTACATTTAATGCGTCTAATAGTGCACAATATTTTTATTTAGTTGAACACACAGAAGAGTTTTTTTGGATATGTATAACAGTATTGATTGCGGCAGTTACTATAGCAAAAGGAGTTAAAAAAGGAATTGAAAAATCCTGTAAGCTTATGATTCCCGCAATTATTGTTTTACTTTTATTTTTAGCTGTAAGGGTTGCTTTTTTACAAAATGCAGTAGAAGGGTATAAATATCTTTTTAGTCCAAAATGGAAATATCTATTTTACCCTAAAATTTGGATGTTAGCACTGGGACAAGTTTTTTATTCATTATCTCTTAGAGGGTCTACAGTTGTTGTTTATGGATCTTATACAAACAAGAGTGATAATATAGTTTCTTCAGCAAAACATATTGTTGCATTAGATACAATAGCTTCTATAATTGCATCTTTATTAATAATTCCAGCTGTGTTCGCTTTTGGCGAGAATTTAAATTCTGGCGAATCCCTTATGTTTATTACAATGCCAAATATTTTTAAAAATATAGCTTTCGGGCAGTTTCTTATGGTAATTTTTTTTACAGCAGTATTTTTTGCAGCATTAACTTCACTTGTAGGCATGCTTGAAGTTGTTATTGAAGTGTTACAAAGTAGGTTTAAAATAAACCGTATATTAGCAGTGTGTATTGTTTCTGTGGTAACAGTGTTTATGTGTAATTTTTTTGTAGTTGGAAATATTAGAAAATTCATGGATGTTCTAGAATTACATTTGATACCTTTGTGTACTTTAGTTTGTGGAATATTTATTTTTTGGATTGTTCCAGGTAATAAAGTTATCGAAGAAATACAGAGTGGACATCCAAAACCTCTCGGAAAATGGATTATGCCTATGGGGCGTTATACTTTTTGTAGTATTATCATTTTACTTTACGTACTTAACGTATTATGAGATTTTTTTTGTTAAAAACAAAAATATTTAGTTTTTGTTTTCTATGTTTTTGATTCTTTAGATTATAAATCTATGTTTTGTAAGGTATATATATTCTAAGGGGGAATAGATAAAAAGATGATACAATCAATATACAATTATTATGGTGAATTGGTATTTACAAAAAAAGTAATGGAACGGAAGTTGAGCAAAGTTATTTATAAAAAACTTGTAGCAGCTATTGATAATTTTGAATATTTAGATCAATCAATAGCATCTGAGGTCGCGCATGCTATGAAAGAGTGGGCATTAGAAAATGGTGCAACACATTTTGCTCATTGGTTTCAACCTCAAAGAAGTACTACAGCACAAAAACATGATTCTTTTATAGATTATGGAGAAAATGGAGAAATAATAGAAAGATTTTCAGCTTCACAATTAGTACAATCAGAACCTGATGCATCTTCTTTCCCTTCTGGAGGAATAAGATCGACATTTGAAGCAAGAGGATATACAGCCTGGGATCCTACATCTCCAGTATTTCTTCTAGAAGCTGGAAAAACAAAGACTTTAGTAATTCCTTCTGTTTTTCTTTCTTGGACCGGTGAAGTACTTGACCTTAAAACTCCTTTACTAAGATCTCTGATAACTTTAAACGAAAAAGTTATAAAATTACAAAAATTATTAGGTAATAAAAATGTAAAACGCATAAAAGTCTCCGTAGGTATTGAACAAGAATACTTTCTTATTTCTAAAAAAATTGCAAGACTAAGACCAGATATCATCGTTACAGGAAGAACATTATTTGGTAGTAAAGCTGCTAAAGGACAGCAAATGGAAGATCATTATTTTGGGAACATTAAAGAAAATATTTTAGAGTTTATGGAAGATGTTGATCATGAACTTTATCGCAAAGGTATCCCTGTAAAAACTAGACATAATGAAGTAGCACCTAATCAATTCGAATTAGCTCCTCTTTATCAAGATATAAATTTAGCGATAGATAATAATTTGCAAACAATGGAAATTCTTAAAAAAATTGCTGATAAACATGATATGATTGCTATTTTACATGAAAAACCATTTGCTGGAGTAAATGGGTCAGGGAAACATTTTAATTGGTCCATAGGTGATAATACCGGTGAAAATTATTTTGAGTCCTCTTCAAAGTCTCCACTTAAAAATATATCATTTGTTTTAGCTGTTAGTGCAGTATTGTTAGGAGTAAAAAAATTTGGTGGTGTTTTGAGAGCGAGCATTGCAAATGCTGGGAATGATTATAGACTTGGAACGAATGAAGCTCCTCCAGCAATAATGTCTATATATTTAGGTGAATTCGTAGATAAACTTTTAAACTCAATAGAAAAATCAAGTAAAATAGATGAAAAAGAAGTAAATGAGATTACATTAGGAGTACGAAATTTACCAAAAGTTAATAAAGACTACTCAGATAGAAATAGAACTTCTCCTATTGCTTTTACAGGAAATAAATTTGAATTTAGAGCACTTGGATCTTCATCGAATCCATCAGAAATAGGGACTATACTAAATTTATTAACTGCTTATGGATTCGATGAGATATATAAAAGAATTACACTAAAAGAAAAAATAAGTAATACAGAAGAAAACGATATAAAAAAGAAAGCTTTAGGAGTTGTAAAAGAAATTATTATAGAAACAAAAGGAATAAGATTTGAGAGAAATGGATATTCAGATGATTGGTATAAAGAAGCTACTAAACGTAAATTGCCTAATGCAAAAAATACTCCAGAAGCATTAAAATTTTTCCTTGACATTGATGTTGTAAAAACTTTTGCAGAATATAATATATTGAGCAAAAGAGAATTAATGTCGAAAGTAGAGATTAAGCTTGAGAATTATATAAAAACAAAAGAAATAGAATACAAATATGCAATAAAAATTGTAAATACTTTGATACTCCCATCAATTATTAAGCAAATAAATATGCTAGTTAATACAAAAAAAAATTTAAATGAGTTAAATATAAAAACAGTTTCACTAACAAATGAAATTGAAGTTTTGGCTAACTTATACGATAAAATAAAGGAGTATACAATAAATTTAGAGAGTTTCCTCTTTGAAAATGAAAAACATCAAATACTTCATAAAATTGCTGAAGGTTTTGCAACAAAAGGTACAGAAATTTTAATGAATTTGAGAAAAAATGTTGATAGTGCTGAAGACTTAGTAGCAGATGAATACTGGCCTATAGCAAGTTATCAAGATTTGTTGAATGCTTTTTAATAAAAAGTTTTGGAGAGATGGCCGAGTATGGTTTAAGGCGCAGTTTTGGAAAAACTGTTTACTTGAAAGAGTAACTAGGGTTCAAATCCCTATCTCTCCGTTTCTGTTTCTTAGTATAAATAGAATTTACAATTATAAGAGATATGTAACACAAGCCGATGAGAGGATTTGCACCTCCGACCTATTGCTTACGAGGCAATTGCTCTTCCTCCTGAGCTACATCGGCATTACCATCAATCCACAAAAAAAACTCCGACGGCTGGACTCGAACCAACAACCAATCGGTTAACAGCCGATCGCTCTACCATTGAGCTACGTCGGAATAATTTGTATTATATTACTGAAATTCTATTTTAAAATATCTTTAGATACTATACTGCTGCTTTCAATTGTAACGAATTCCATTCTTTATCAACATTACTTTGTATTTCATCAATAATATTAGCATTACTACTATTAAAAAGATGTTTAAATCGTCCTTGCATTTTTAGAAATTCTGTTACAGATTTCTTTTTCTGAGGTATAACATTTATTTTATATACTCCTTTTTCAACTTCATAAGATGGCCATATACAAGTTTCAACAGCAAGCCTTGCAACTTCCATTGTATCCTTTGGATCATAATTCCATCCCAATCTACACGGTGTAAGCACGTTTATAAATGATGGTCCATTGATAGATAAAGCTTTTTGTACTTTTTGCATGAAGTCATTCCAATTTCCAACATAACTCTGAGCAACATATGGAATATTATGGGCTATTATAATTTGCGTTAAATTTTTTCTATACTGTTCTTTACCTTGTCGAATTTTACCTACTGGAGCAGTCGTGGTATGTGCCCCTTTTGGAGTTGCACTAGATCTTTGAATCCCAGTATTCATATATGCTTCATTATTGTAACATATATATAGCATTCTATGACCCCTTTCCATAGCACCAGATAAAGACTGTAACCCTATATCATATGTCCCTCCATCTCCACCAAAAGCTATAAATCTAATGTCATCTTTTATTTTCCCTTGAGTTTTTAAACTTTTGTATGCTGATTCAACACCACTACATGTTGCTGCAGAATTTTCAAATGCACTATGAAAAAAAGGAACTTTCCATGCGGTATACGGGAAAATCGTAGTAGAAACTTCCAAGCAACCAGTTGCACTTGTGACAACTACATTAGTGTTCCCAACAGCTATCAATGTTTGTCTTACAAGTGCTCCTACAGCACATCCAGCACAAAGACGATGTCCAGGAGTTATTCGCTCAACATTTTTACTTAATTCTTTTAAACTAACCATTTTTAAAATCTCCTAAAAACTTCAAATTCTCACATTTATATACTCAACTTTATTTGAAGGTTTTTCTATACCTAATACGATCTTTTTTAATTTCTCATAAATACTTAATATATGTTCAACATCAATTTCTCTACCACCAAGCCCGTAAACATAATTTACGATTTTAGGACATATTATGCCAGTAGAACATAAAGATGCAGCAATATCTGAGTAAATAGGGCTAAAAGCACCAGAACAAGAATCTGCCCTATCAAGGACAGCAACAACCTTAATATGCTTTAAATCCATCACTATTTGTTCTGAAGGGAATGGTCTATAAACTCTTATTTTTAAAAGCCCAGCTTTAATACCTTTTTCGCGTAATCTTTTTACTGCAATTTTTGAAGTTCCAGCAGCAGATCCAATAATTACTATTGCAATCTCTGCATCATCTAGCATATATTTTTCATATAGGTCATATTTACGTCCAAATTTTTTTTCAAAATCGTTCGCTACATTTAAAATTGTGTCCCTAGCATTTTTCATTGCTTCAGCTATTTGATATCTATGTTCAAAATAATAATCATGTAAATCAATTGCTCCCAATGTATAGGGATTCTTCACATCCAACAAATATCTATCAGGTTTATATTCACCAATAAATCTCTTTACATCAAAGTCTGGATAAACCTCTACAACTTCCATACAATGAGAAATAATAAAACCATCCATAGTTACAAGCACAGGAAGTTTTGCATTTTCAGCTATTTTTACAGCCTGAATCATGTTATCATAAGCTTCTTGTGAATTTTCAGAATATATTTGAATCCATCCAGCATCTCTTGCACCCATCGTATCCGATTGATCACAATGAATATTTATTGGTGCAGAAAGTGCTCTATTTACCTCAGCCATTACTACTGGAAGTCTCAAACCAGAAGCTATATAAAGCATTTCCCACATGAGTGACAAACCTTGAGAAGATGTAGCAGTCATTGATCGTGCACCAGCAGCTGATGCTGCTATAGTTGCTGACATAGCTGAGTGTTCACTTTCTACTGCTACGTATTCACTTTTTACAATTCCATCGGCAACAAACTGTGAAAATATTTGTACTATCTCTGTAGCTGGAGTTATAGGATATGCTGCCACTACATCCGGTTCTATCTGCCGCATTGCTTCAGCTACAATCTCGTTACCAGTCTTTGCAATAATTTTACCGTTTGAATATATTGTTTTTATCATTTAATCATAACCTCTTTGTTACTATTAGTTTATTTTTTTTCATTTTCCATATTTATTGCTTTGATTTTAGATAAACATTCTTTTGCACAAATTCCACAACCTTTGCAGTAATCGTAATCTATACCAGTAACAACAGTTATTTTTTTCTCATCTGGAGCAATTTTTATGCACGAATCTGGACAGGAAATCCAGCAAACTAGACAACTTATACACCTTTCTTTAACCCATACAGGTCTTTGCGAACGCCAACTTCCAGTATGGAAATTGACTGCTGTTCCAGCTTCGATTACACCACCTACAGAAAGCTCGGATACTGTTAATTTTTTATCATAAATTTGCTCATCACAAAACAATTTTTTCGTCATATCTTTCTTCACTTTTATTCTCCTTAAAACAATTAACACACTATAACTGAAATGTATAAAAATTATCTATAAAATAATTAGCTCACTACTTCTTCAAAAGCACGCTTTATCGAACTTATATTTCCTTCAATTACATCAGGTTTATGCCTAAATTTTGTAGTGAGTTTGTTTTTTATATTATTTAAAACCTCATTAATATCCAGAGTTCCTATAACCTTTACCAAAGCACCAAGCATAGGAGTGTTAGGAATATTTCTACCAATGGTTTCAATAGCTATTTGACTTGCATTTACAACATGAACTTGTTTAACTAAAATACCTAATTTTTTTGCAATATCAGATGAAGTAAATGAAGTGTTAACTATAATTTTACCATTTTCATTTACACCTCCTGTTACTGAAACCGAATTCATAAGAGACGGATCCAAAATAACCACATAATCTGGATTCACAACACCGCAGTGAATCATAATTGGTTCCTCACTTATTCTGTTAAAAGACTGCACAGGAGCTCCCATTCTTTCTGGACCGTATTCTGGGAATGCCTGAATGTATTTACCTGTAGCCAAAATGGTTTCAGCAAACAGCAGTGCTGCTGTTTTTGCACCCTGCCCTCCGCGTCCATGCCAACGAATTTCAATCATTTTTTTCGACATCAGTAACACCTCTTAAATTTATTACATTTCTTGACGACCTACAATAGCGCGTGAAATCGTAACTTCATCTGCATACTCAATATTACCACCAACTGGTAAGCCATAACCAAGCCTTGTAACTTTAATATTTAATTTTTTTATTATTTTTGCAATATACGTTGCAGTTACTTCCCCCTTAGAATCTGTATCAGTAGCTATTATAACCTCGCTGATGTTAGCATTTTTTAATCTCTTTATCAACTTATTGATTCTTATATCTTCGGGACCTATGCCGTCTAGAGGTGACAAAGCACCACCTAAAACAAAATAAAAACCATGATAGTTTTTTACTTTACTTATAGCAATTAAATCTTGTGGAGTTTCTACAACACATAAGATACTATGTTTTTTTCTTGTTATGTCAGAACATATTTGACAGGGATTTTGATCACTAAAATTATAACAGATGTTACAACATTTCATAATCTGTCTTGCCATTTGCATAGAATTTATAAGGTCATCAATTTCTGATTGAGACATTTTTAAAATATGATAAGCTAATCTTTCTGCCATTTTAGGTCCTACAGCAGGTAGTTTTTTTATCATTTTAATCATTCTTTCCATAATTTGTGGTATGTTCATTTATAAATTGTGTCCTGTGTATAATAATAAAATCGACAACTAACATTAACTTTCTACTGAGTTTTTGTGCAAAAACTCTACTACTAAATATAATATAAAAGTGAATATGAATCAAGTAGTTGAATGAGAGCATAGAAATGAAGTATACTAAAGATGTTATATAATTTTTTAAAAAAAACGATCCTGACAAAAGGTATTTTAAATATGACATATTTTGTTTTAGCTAGGAAATTTAGACCACAAAAATTTAGTGATATTATAGGTGAAGAACACATTGTTCGAACCCTTAAAAACGCGGTTTTAAAAAAGCGCGTTGCTCATGCATATATATTTAGTGGACCTAGAGGTTGTGGCAAGACTAGTATGGCAAGAATTCTTGCTAAAGCTTTGAATTGTAAAAATGAATGTAAATCGGAACCTTGTGGGATATGTGATAACTGCATAGAAATTTCAAAAGGTACAAGTATTGATGTTTTAGAAATTGATGGTGCATCAAATAATGGTATAGATGAAATAAAAGCTTTAAGAGAAAATGTAAAATTTTCAAGTGCCAATTCAAAGTACAAAATATACATAATAGACGAAGCTCATCAAATAACTTCTCAGGCATTTAACGCATTACTAAAAACACTTGAGGAGCCTCCTTCTCACGTTATTTTTATCATGGCAACGACTGAACAGCATAAGATTCCAGATACCATCTTGTCAAGATGCCAAAAGTATAGATTTAAATTTATTTCAAATTCCGAAATAATATGTGCTATAAAAAGTATATCAGAAAAAGAAAATTTTGAGATAGACAATGAAGCATTAAACATAATTGCTGTAGCTTCTGGAGGCTCTATGAGAGATGCTTTAAGTCTCTTAGACCAAGCTATTTCATCATCTTCAAATGCAGAAAATAAAATAACAGGGATACATTTAAAAAAATTGCTTGGGTTAATTCCTAAGGATATTATAGTTTCGGTTACTAATAGCATTGCAAAAAATGATATACATGCAATTTTAAAAATTGTAAAAGAAATTACAGAACAAGGATATGACATTTTGCAGTTTGCAAGAGATTTAAGAGATTATTTGAGAAAAATTATGATTTATTCTATAAATCCAGAAATAGCAGAAATTTTTTCCGATGATGTAGAACTTTTTGAATATCAGAAAACTCTATTTACAATTCCTCGTCATTTACGAATGAATAATCTTTTATCAAAAGTTATTGATGAGATGCGATGGCATGACCACCCAAGAATACTTCTTGAGATGTACCTTCTCAAAATAGCAGAACATTATTATGATGTTGGCGAACTAATAAAAAAAATAGAGGAACTGTATAGAAGTATAGTAATTAGCAACAATGACAATATCATCGTTACATCTTCTACATCTCCAAAAAAACAGCATTTAATGACACCATTATCTCAGGATGATATGACAATAAATAACTTAAGTTTTGTATGGAGTGAAATTGTTTCAGAAATAATTAAAAAGCATCATCTAACTGCTCAACCGTTAAGAAGAGCATTGATAAAATCAATTAGTATTTCATCAATACAATTGATAGTTTCAAACCAATTCGATTATAATAGTATTCTAGAATTTAAAGAACATATTTTGAGTCTTTTTAAAACGAAAACAGGATTAGATATAAATATGGGAATTACAATAGAAAAAAATATGCATGTAAATGAAATAATTCAAGAAAATATAACTGATCAACAAAATGATAAGTATGAATTTGAAAAAAATTTGAAAAAAAATACAGAAAATACAATACCTAAACACATAGAGGAAATAGCTAAAAAATTCGGCTCAACAGCAAAAAAACTTTAAAATTCAATTTTATAGCATTGTCAAAATTCTATATATAAAATGTACAAATATCGACTTTTATTTTCATAAAAAGCTTGACAATCTAGGTTGAGAATTACAATAACGAGTGACTAATAATGTAGGTTCTGTGTTTCTTTACAGTGTTTTAGGAGTTTAAATGCTATCAAAGTTTGTCAATTGGATAAAACCAGTACCAGATGCAAAAATAATGTTAACAAATAAGCAAGAAATTGCAAAAAAATATAAAATTTGGCGCATTAGGATGTTTTTTGGAATGTATGCTGGGTATTTAATGTATTATCTTAATCGAAAAAATCTTTCATATGTAGCCCCTTTATTTATCAATGAATTTAAACTTACAAAAATGAATTTTGGTGTTTTAAGTTCTACAATGGCGATAACTTATGGCATAGGTAAATTCATAAGTGGTGTGATTGCAGATAGATGTAATATCAAAACTTTTATGGCATTTGGATTAATAGGATCATCTGTCATAAATCTTTTTTTTGGATTTCTTCCATCATTACCTCTATTGATCTTTTTCTGGGGTGTAAATGGAGGATTTCAATCCATGGGATTCCCCCCTGTGACAAAGGGTTTAGTCTATTGGTTCTCACAAAATGAAAGAGGAACTGTATGGACTTTGTTTACGTCTTCTAAAATGGGTGGCATTGCACTAGTTGGTATATTAGGGTCTTTCTTTATAGCGATTAAACATTGGCAGGCGATTTTTTATATACCTGGAATAATTGGAATCATTATATCTGTTAATATGCTTTTTATTTTAACAGATAAACCTTCGTCTATTGGCCTACCACCAATTGAAATCTTTAGAAAAGATTTAACACCTTTAAAAAAGCATAGTGAACTCTCTCATTGGAAAATTTTGAATAAATACGTTTTTTGCAATAAGTATATTTGGTTCCTTAGCATAGGCTCTACATTTATGTATTTCATTCGTTTTACAGCACTTGACTGGAGTACAATATTTATGACAGAAAGGGGAATATCACCTAAAATAGCATCTTCTCTTCTAGTATTCATGCCACTTGTGGGCATTTTAGGAGGTGTATCTTCTGGATGGCTTTGTGATAACTTTTTTAAAAGTCGTTGTGTACCTGTAAGTCTCATATACTTATTTTTTTTAACTGTAAGTTTATTAGGTATGTACTACTTTATTGATGCAGAAACACCATTATGGATAATAGGACTGCTCCTATCTCTAGTTGGTTTTTTCGTTGATGGCCCACAAAGTATAGCTTTTGGTGTACTTTTAACTCGTCTGACATTACAAGAATCAGCAGCTGCAGCTATTGGATTCAACGGTATGTTTCAGTACTTAGGTACATTTTTAGCAGGTATTGGTGCTGCAATCATTATTGAAAAATATGGATGGTACAGCATATTTATGTTATGTGGAATATTATGTTTAGCGGTAATGTTACTTGTCTCACTAACATGGAATGAAGAAATAAGAAACTGTAGCGATGTAAAAACACAATGAAAATCGTAATAGGTTTAACTTAATAATTTATCATTTTTTTTATCTCTGAGAAAATAGTTTCCGGTTTTATGTCGTTTATATTTTTTGGATTATTATTATTGGAAAATATTGAAAAATTTCCTATATATGGAGCTGTTTCATTTGTATTTGAACTTCCGAATATAAAAACTGATGGTGTTTTTAAGATAGAAGATAAATGCATGGGACCTGTATCTGCACCTATTGCAATTTTTGTTTTTGATAAAATATTTACAAGATCTTCTATTTTTGTTTTACCACATAGGTCTAGAATTTTAACATTATCAGAACATATTCTACCGAAATCTTTTATCATACCTAAAACCACAATTTGTACATCAGGATATTCTTTATCTATCAAACTGATAAGTTTGTTATAATTAGTAACACTCCAATTTTTTCCTTTACCTCTAGCAAAAGGTAACAAAGAAATAAAATTTTTAGAAATTCCATTAATTTTAAAAATATTATCTGAACATGTTGTGTTTACTTTTATATTTATTTCAGGATAAAAATTTTCACCAGTTAAAAAACGAACAGGTTCAAGGTTACGAAGCATAGCATTCATTGTTGCATTTTCGGGAAATACCTCTTTTATCAAAAAATTACTTAACTCTTTCATTCCAGGAACTCCAAGCTTTATTTTAGATTTAACAAATTTTGCTAGAAGTGCACTTCTTAGAAGTCCTTGTAAATCTATAGTCAAATCATATTCTATATTATCAATTTTCTTCAATACATCAAAAAATCCGATTAATCCTCTTTTTTTATCCCATGTTATAATTTTATCAACATCAAGACAAATTTTAACTACAGGAGCCCAAATACTGAAAACAATCCAGCTTATTTCACACTTACTATACACCTTTTTCAATGCTTTTGCACAAGGTAATGCATGTATTATATCACCAAATGAACTTGGTTTAATAATTAAGATTTTCATATTTTTTCTTAACTTCTTCGAAAACTTCAGAAACAGTTATACTACGCATACATATATTATTCTTACAATTTCTATTTCTACATGGTTGACAAATCAACTTATGTTGTATGATTTTTGCATTTTCTCCATATGGTCCAGTATGATTTGCATTTGTAGGACCTAAAATAGCTACTACTTGAGTGCCTAATACTGTTGCAATATGTATAGGACCAGCTTCATTTCCAATAAAAACCTTGCACATTTTTAAAAAGGCACACAATTCTTTTAAAGTAAATTTCCCTGTCATATCTACTACTTTAACTCCTGAATTTATGACTATTTTTCTACTTAACCCTTTTTCACTTGCACCTCCTTCTTTCCCTCCTATAATAACAATATCTGCACATATTTCCATTTTTAATCGTCTACAAAGCATAGCAAAATTATGCTCACACCACCTTCTTGAAGTCCAACCACCTCCCGGATGAATACCTATCATATTTTCTAAATTTACATCCTCTTTATATAATTTATTTTTGACATTTTCATAATTTATTTCTGAAATAGCAATAGGATAACTTATTTTATTATAACTACAATCCAAATACTTTGCTATTTCAAGGTGTCGCTCAATACAATGATAACTTGGTGGAGATTTAATCTCTTTTGAAAACAACCACGAAAATTCTTTCATACCATTTGTAGAAGACGATGCTATTTTAAATTTTGCACAAGCAAATTTGACAAACATTATAGATTTTGCAAGACAATTTAAATCTATACTTAAATCGAATTTTTGATTTTTTAATCTTTTACTTAAATCCTTATAATATTTAAAAGAAATCTGTTTTTTATACCACACAAAAATATTTTCCAAACATGGATTTCCTTCTAAAATTTCATAACATCTATCATCAACAAGCCAACTTATCCTAGATTTAGGGTACCGTTCTTTCAATGCAGAAAGAAGTGGCAAAGAAAATATTATGTCACCTATTCTTCCTGGTTGGATTATTAATATTTTTGGTGCAGGATGATACAATAAATATTCTTTAACGTTTTTACACCAATAATATTTTTCTGTAAATGTAAAAATTTTATTTAATTCTTTTTCTATAGTAACAACTTTATTTTCAATATTATCTTCAGCTGCAACATATATAGGATTCCCATAAATTTGAACTATCTTAGAAAAAGGCAATGGTATCAATGTTTTATCCCATGATTTGTTGAGTGTAATTCCACGCTTAGAAGAACAACTTATAGGAATCAGAGGTAATCCGGTTTTTTTTGCAATATAGATTACACCAGATTTAAGCTTATGATATGGCCCTTTTGGGCCATCTGCTGCAATAGCAACACTATACCCACGCTTAGCATATTTTATAATTTTTATTAATGCACTCCTAGCGCCTCTACTCGAAGAACCCCTAACAGTTAGATATCCAAAATTTTTTAAAACTCTAGATAAAATTTCACCATCTTTTGACAAACTAACCATAACAACTATACTATTTTTTTTATTAAACAATAGCATTGGTAACTCACTACCATGCCAAAAAAAGTAAATTGATGGACTTAGATAATGCAAGGTATCATTCAATGATACTTTAGTTATTGTTTTATCAATAATATAACATATTAATGTAATAATTTTTATCAGAATTTTATACATTTAAAAAATTTTCTATTTGCTTTATTGTAAAAAATATGGCTCCTTTTTGAGATTCAACAGCTTTTAACGCTTTTAGTCCTGTATCATTAAGGAATTTTTTGTTGTAAATAAATTTTTTAATTTTATAAACTAAATCGTCTAAACTATGAACAACAAATGCACCGCCATATTTTATGAGAATTTCAGACTCAATTTTAAAATTATCCATATTTTTACCAAATAAAATAGGCTTAGAATAAGCTGCAGGTTCTATAGGATTATGACCACCTTTATTTACGAATGATCCTCCAATATAACATACATCTGATATTGCATAAATATCCTGTAATTTTCCAAAAATATCAATTAAAACAAAACTAGCATTGTAAAATCCTTCAGAAAACAGTGAATACTCAATATCTTTATTTTTAAGATTTTTTATTAATTTATTTATTTTTGAAATATGTCTTGGTGCAACAAAGAACTTAATATTACTAAAAACTAAATTTATCTCACTGTATGCATCTATAATGATCTTTTCCTCACCGGATCTTATACTTCCAGCTGTAAAAATAAAATCTTCTTTTTTTGAAAACAAATCTTCTCTTTTTGGGATTACTGTAATATTTTTATCGTATTTTATATTTCCAGAAATAACAATTTTACTACTTTTATTTCCAAAAAAAATAAATCTATTAGCATCCTCTCTACTTTTTGCTATAAAAAGATCAATTAACTTTAGAAATTTACTCCAAAAAAATTTAAAATTCTTATATAACTTAAAAGACTGAGCTGATATTCTTCCGTTTATTATTATTATTTTAATTCTTTTATTTGAAGCAATATAAAGCATATTTGGCCAAAATTCAGTTTCAACGATAACTAAAACATCCGGTTTAATGATACTAAATGCTCTATACATAATAGGATAAATGTCTAAAGGGAGTAAAGCCACAAAATTTGCTTTCTTAAGTTTTTTAGCATATTCTCTGCCACTCTTTGTAACCAAAGTTAAAACAATATAATATTTATCTTTAAAATTATCTAAAATAGGCTCTATGGAACGAACTTCACCAAGCGAAGCACAATGTATCCAGAGAGTTTTCTTTAAACAATTGTTTATGTTTAGTCCCTTATAGATTGCAAAGCGTTCAGATAATCTATACAGTACATCGTTACGATATTTGTTGCTAAATATAATTGTAAATACTGCAAAAGGCGAAAAAAGAACAAAAAGAACGTTATATGTTGTAATAAGAAATCTTATCATTTTTTTTCTGAATCATGAATTTATCAACTCTGTGCTTCTGTTTTAAGAAGAACTTCATTCAATACTTTCTTTAACAACAAATTTTCTAAAACTTCAATTTTATTATATTAAATGAAACTATTGTATCATCGTATGATAACTATAATTTTTTATTTACAAAATCATATACTGAATAATCTAAGAGGTATAAATATCCTTATAATTAGTATTATACCTCATATGCAATATTTAACTAAAAAACACTGCATAAATAAATTAACAACACGTTTGAAAATATATTTCACGATATTTTAACATATATATTTATTTTTTATTTTCTAGGATTACTAATAAATTTTAAATTAAAAAAAATCAATAAATTACTTTTTAAAATTTATCTTAAGATTCAAAAATTTCAGAAAAATTGGGATAATCTGTATCGAATATAGTCCAAAAAAAACTTCTGATAACTAAAACTTATAGTTGCATGAACAAACACGGACACGCTAAGGAAATATAAACATAAATATAGAAATCGACATAATAATCACTCACTGTATACATACTCAGGTAGTTGCAACAATATCCACTTATCCATTATTATACTTTAACACTATTACAAATCCTGCACACCAAATTAACTGATCAATATTACTAACACTTTTTACTAATCTAATTCTCTTAATTTAATATCTCTATTTAAATATGAAACACTGAATCAAAAAGAAAAATGTATCTCTCTTTTAAATCTAACTTCAAAATCTTATTTAATGTTGTAGTATTACTTTTTTGTTAGCTTCTTTTTAATATTATTAGAGTAATAAACAATAAAATAATCACAAATAATTTATGATTAATCTTACTAACTAATCAAAGCAATTTTTTGTCATTTATTATCAATTCAAAAGTACAGTTTAAAAAACTGGCAGCTCTCCTGCACATAAGCATTCTATATATAAATATTTCAAAGTATTCCATAATTTTGGATATGTTTGTATCGATTGAAAGCTGAAGCGATATAATTTTTTTATCTTTAATAACTTTTAAGAAGGATTTATCAACAGCAGAATTTACTCTATCGTGCATATCGTATTTTGTGATATCAAAATTTCTTACTCTTGTCTTATGTACATCAGACTTATCAGCTAAAATCAAAGCTGCTGCTATAGGGTTAACTGGATCTCCAATCTCTTCCTCATGATTACCTATAGCAGAAATTATCAATGCAATTTCTTCTGGTGTAGCTCCTGCATCTTTAAGCAATTTCATCGCTATAATAGCTGCAGATTGTCCATGGTTTTTTCTATTTATAACATTTCCTATATCATGCATATACCCAGCTATGCCAGCAAGCTCCTGAATTCTTTTTGGATAGTCAAGATACAATAAAATATTTTCAGATATAGAAGCAACTAAACTCACATGTCTTATACCATGTTCAGTATAACCAATAGTTCCTAAATAGTTGTTAGCTGATTTGATGAATATGTTGACTATTGGATTTTTCTTTATATCTTTAAGGTTTATATTTGAATACTTATGTTTAATCTTATTAGTCATTTTTTTATATTTTATATATTATAACAACTACAAACTAACGATATTATTAAATTCAAAGTAGTTTAGGATGAATATTTTGCGCATAAAAAATATCTAAAAACAACTTTTTTATTTACAATTTTTTACTATGATTCATTATTAGATACTTCTCCTATTTCTTTTGCTATAACAGTAGAAATAGCTCGTTTTGCAATTTGAACATAAACTCCATCAGCAATTTTTGCTTCAACAATATCTCCATTAACACAACCGACAGTAGCATACAACCCACCAATTGTAATAATTCTATCATCTTTTTTTAAAGCATTTAATACATTTTGATGTTGTTTAGCTTTCTTTTGCTGAGGCCTTATTAGGAACAAATAAAAAAAAACAAATATTAAACCTAATGGTACTAGTCCACTAAAAGAAGATAACCCATCTAATGGAGTACGCGCAAATACTAGAGACGGTGTCATAAGAATAATCAACATTAAAAATAGTGCTGAGACATTAGTGATTTTTTTCATTTTTTAACCTCATTTTAACTTTATTTTAACCCTTTCAGAAATCAATTTTTAGCATAGTATTTTTTAAAAAAATTTCTCTTTGATTCTAGAAATGTATCACTACTTAACGATTTTCTTATATCAGACATTAAGTTTATCATAAAATGAACATTGTGTAAAGATAAAAGAGTCAAATATAATGCTTCTTTTGTTTTTACCAAATGATTAAGATATGCTTTAGAATATCTTTTACACGTACGACAATTGCAGTAAGGATCCAATTTACTAAAATCATCTTTAAATTTCATATTTTTTATGTTAATTTTTCCTAAACTCGTAAAAGCCTGTCCATTACGTCCATTTCTAGTAGGAATGACGCAATCGAACATGTCTATTCCATATTCAACACACTGCCATAGGTCTTCAGGCATCCCAACACCCATAAGATATCTTGCTTTATTTTCAGGAATTATATGCACGATATTACTCAAGACAGAGTACATGCACGATTTTGATTCTCCAACTGAAAGTCCACCAATTGCATAACCATCGAAGTCAATATTTAACATCTCATATGTACTTTTTATTCTTAAATCATTATATACAGAACCTTGTATAATACCAAATAAACTTTGAGTAATACTATGAGAAGAACTATCTCTATAAAACTCTTTTTTACACCTTTTTGCCCACTCAAGACTCAACTCCATAGATTTCATTGCATATTGATAATCTGAATTATAAGGTATACATTCGTCAAAACACATGATAATATCTGCACCTATATCTTTTTGAATTTGTATAGATTTTTCTGGAGAAAAAAAGTGCTTCGAACCATCTATATGTGACTGAAATTCAATGCCATCATTATTGATTTTTCTACCCATATTTCTTAAGCTAAATGCTTGAAAACCACCTGAATCTGTCAACATTGCTTTATTCCATGAGTTAAATTTTTGTATTCCACCCGCTTTTTTTATTATTTCAGTTCCAGGACGAAGATATAAATGATACGAATTTGCAAGTATTATTTTTGCACCTGATTCATGTAAGAATTCAATTGGAATTCCTTTCACAGAACCTTGTGTCCCTACAGGCATAAAAACAGGTGTATCTATAATACCATTTGCAGTATAAATAGTTCCTAATCTTGCTGCACATTCAGATGATTTTTTCTTGATATGGTAAGATCCATACATTATAAAAACTTATCCTTGTTAATATATAATTCAAAATTACAATTTAAAATATTACTAGCTCTTCTGCAATAATTTGTTCTAGACATAAATATCTCAAAATAATCCATAACAGAACATATTGTAGTATCTATTTCTATATGCAACCCAATGTTCATTTTTCTCCTATTAACTAAAATATTAACGTTTTGACACGCTGCCGCTACCCGAAAATGTTTATCAAGATAATGAAAATTTTTGGTTCTTATTCTCTCTCGACGTACATCTGTTTTGTCACCAAGAATGAGAGCAGCAGCAATTGAAGAAACAGGATCTATACTCTTATCTTCATGGCACCCTATAGCACTTGCAATTACAAAAACCTCTTCATTATAATTACTTTCACCTGCAATGTCTAAGAATATTTTTGCACTACTTTGATCGTGTTCATACTTTGAAATAACATTACCAATATCATGGACAAAAGCCGCTATTTTAGCAAGCTCTTGTTCCCTTTTACTATATTCTAAACATTTCAAAATTTTACCAGCAATATTAGCAGCGTACAATGCATGTCCTTTCCCATGATCTTTATAATCAACAAGAATAAAAGCTTTATCAGTAAATTCAAGATATACTTGTACTTCATAATTATTTCTTATAGTTTCAAAAGTTAACATTTTATTCATCATAACTCTGGTAATTATATCATTTTAAATTAAGTATTATCTCGCAATACAAACAGTAGGAATCTATATCTAAACTATAAAAATTTCTAAGAATATTATCTATCAAGATTTTGTAAAACAGGAAAGAGATGGAAAAAGACAAAATTGAAAGAAACATTTAAAAAAGTACAAACATAAAAAAAATAGAGCAATACAAGCATTTACAACTCATAAATTTTCAGTATCTAGATTTAAGATTTTTTACCAATCCATCAACTGATACCTTGAGTAATGATATACTGCTAAAATTGTTAACAAAAGTAATATCAGCCATATTTATTGTTCTCATTAACTGCTGACCATGACCATCAATTTGTAATTCCCTCTCTTCAAATTCAACAAATTTTTCTATGGTACTAGGATCTCCAGCCCTATTCCTACTTCTCATCCTTGAAAAACGTATATGCCGAGTAGCATCAACATTCACTAAAATAAAATTACTTTTTTTGAGTTCAATAACTTCATCAGGATGTCTTATTGACGTTATACAACAATTAGAACTAAGACGATTGTTTTCTAAGACTTTTCTAGCAAGAATTCCATTTCCTTCATTTTTTCTTAACTGGTTTCCCCAAGATATCATATTTTCTCTTGAAGGTTCAACACTAATTCTTACCATCATTTCCCTTATCACATCAGATAAAGAATAATGTTCATACCCATATTTTTCAGTAAGATATATAGCAATTGTATCTTTACCTGAACAACAGAACCCGGTCAAACCAACAATCATTTTATTTTTAACCTTTCATGTTTGTACAACACAGCAGCACAAAAAACACTGCCTAGTTTTTATCTTTGCGGGGGCAGGATTTGAACCTGCGACCTTCAGGTTATGAGCCTGACGAGCTACCGAACTGCTCTACCCCGCGTCTTATATTTAGTGTAATTATAACAACATTTATATATCTTCGTCAAATTGTTAAATTAATTTTAATTTTTTTAAACCATATAAATATAAAATATGCAATATTTTCAATATACTTTCCGATCATTATCTAATCTTAATCCAATACTTTTCCACCTGCGATGAAACCAAAACCATTGTTCCGGATTTGAACGTATAACTTTTTCAAGTCTTTTGTTGTATATTGAATTTATTATTTCAATATCCTTTTGCTTATTTCCAGTATTTGGCATAGTAATATCTTCGAGTTCAATTTTTATACTACCGTCACTTTGGTTAATGCTGAAAGCAGTGACAATTGGACTTCCTGCATGAATTGCAAAAAATGCAGGGCCTCTAGGTGTAGATGCTAAACGTCCCAAAAAGGGTAAAAAAACACCATGTTCTCCAGCATCTTGATCTCCTAATATTGCGAGAATTTGGTTTTTTTTTAATATTTTAATAGCACTTCTAAATGACATTTTTAAATCTCTTTGAAAATTAGTGATATTAAAACCTTTTTTTCTTCTAAAATCACTTAATAATTTATTTACAAGACTATTTGATTGTTTTGCAACAATAAAAGCAAGAGGATATTTTTTTGAAAGTGCAAATGCCGACAACTCCCAGTTTCCAAAATGAGCAGACATTAAAATTAATCCATTACCTTTATCAAGAGCCTTTTTTATTATATTTTCGTCATATATTAATAATTTTTTTATATCTGCATCAGATATTTTTGATAGAAAAATTACATCAATTACCATCTTTATAAAGGTTTTATATGTGTTTTTTGCTATTAATTTTATATCTTTCTTAGTTTTTTCAGTAAAAGATAAAGATATATTTTCTAATACTTCTCTTTTTCTTACAGGTATAAAATAGTACATTACTGTAGCTATTATTCGACCTAAAAACTGTGAAATATTTTTACCTAGTAAAAAAAATATAACTATAAAAATTTTTAATATCAAATATTCTATACAGTTTTGAAATCTAGTTCTTTTCATTTTAAAAGTTTTATTGGTATAATATTCCTCATAAAGGTATGTTTACAGTGTCATATAGTTATTATATCAAAACTGTTTATGTATTTTTTGTAAAAAATACCCTGAAGAGGAATCGAACCTCCAACCTTATCCTTAGGACGGATTTGCTCTGTCCAATTGAGCTATCAGGGCTTATAATTTTGTTAAAAAGTATATACAAACTATATAATTTATAAGATACAACAACATCGGGGTGACTGGATTTGAACCAGCGATCTCACGGTCCCGAACCGAGTGCTTTAAACCAGACTAAGCCACACCCCGAAAATTTCGTTTACATTATTTTAACGATTTTATTATTTTGATCAACAAGAGCGATTTTAGGTGTGATCGGTTTATCTGAAAGCTTAAAACCCATTATTATTACTTCTTCACATTTTTTTATAAGGTGAGCTGCTGGGCCATTCATACAGATTATTCCAGAATTATTATCACCGTAAATAACATAAGTTTCTAAACGTATCCCTGTTGTATTCGATACTACAAGAACTTTTTCTCCTACCCAAATACCTACTTTATTACAAAGATTTATATCTATTGTTACACTACCCTGATAGTTTATATTAGCATCTGTCACAGTAGCTCTAAATATTTTTGAACTTAAGACAAACTTCACTCTACATCACCCCCCTATTTTTTCTTTTTCTATTTGTAATAAAAACATTTAAAACAATATAAAATTTTATTTCTTAAACATAATGAGTCTGTGAGGAAACGGAATTTCTATTTTTTCTGCTTTAAATTTCTTATAAATATTTTTGAATACTTCATTTTGTACGAAAATTTTTGAATGTATATTTTTTACCATAAAAAATACAGTAAAATTTATTGAAGAATCCGTAAAATCAACAAATCTCACTATAGGTGTAAAAGTTTTTACAGCATTGGTATTATTATCTATTATTTCATGAACAGCAATTTTTGTAACTTTTTCTACATGCTCTAAATCGCTCCCATATGCTACTCTACAATTTACAAATGAAGTAATTCCCTCTTTACTAAGGTGAAAATTTGTTACTATAGCTGATGAAAGCGTCCTATTAGGTATAATAATGATTGCATTAGACATTGTTTCTCTTAACATTGTTATTCTCCAATTCATTTCAATAACAACACCCTCGTGTCCAGAATCAAGTTTAATATAATCATCTTTTGCTATTTGCTTATTTATTCCAATGATCATCCCTGAAAACAAATTAACAAGATTATCTTGAAGTGCAAGTCCAATAACTGCAGAACCAATTCCAAAAGCCGTAAAAATAGCTGATAACTTGATACCAGCTTGATCTAATATTAACATTAATCCAATAAATATAACTATAATTCTTATTATATTTATTCCTAATACAGACTTATTAATAACTTTAGAAATAATATTAGAGATAATTGATACTATGAAAACTACTACAAAAAAAGCAAATGATGTATAAAATATTTTATGGTAGTTATGAACACTTGTTGTATATATAGGTATATGATTTTTAAAAAAAGCAATATGTAAAGCTGAAAGAAAAATTAGAAAAGAAATATATTTTCCAGATGTTGAAAGCGTATCATTGAATAAAATGACACCAATCTTTAATAAAATGCTTCTAACAAATTTTGTAACATACTTTTTAAATAAAAAACCAACAACCAATACTAACACAAAAACAACAACACTCTTAACCCACAATGTTATAAGGCGATCATAAAAAAACATCATCATTTTTCTTTATCTACTTTTTAGAATTTTCAATTTCTTCTTGACATTGTATACAATATCTTGTCCATGGAATTGCTTTCAATCTTTCATTTGGAATAATACTATTACAATATTCACATTTTCCATAGTTAAGTCTTTCTATTTTTGCAATAGCACAATTTATTGAGTCTAATGTTATTTTATCACTAGCAACAAGTTCAAAATACATTTCTTTTTCACTATTATGACTTGCTGTATCTATTTCATCACCGACATTACTATATAAATTATCATCAATCTCTCTTTGAACACTGTTTGTTTTATTTAATAATTCAGTTTTCTTTTGGATTAATATTTTCTTGAAGTTATCAAAATTCTTTTTACTTTTATTCATTATATTCTCCATTAATTCGTAAAAACTTTGACAGTTTTTAACATCTCTGTTTCCTGACCACTTATTCTTATATTTTTAGAAGACATATCAAGAAGGTAATTACATATTTCTTCTGTAATTCTTTCACCTGGAATCACAATTGGAATTCCTGGAGGATAAGGAGTAAGCGTTTGTGCAGCGATATGCCCTATAGCTTTTTTTAAACTCACTTTTTTCATATTATTTGAAAGAAATACTTCCCTCGGAGTCATAACCATTTCAGTTGCCAGAGATGGAATTTTAAGTATCCAATTTCTCTGCTCCCCGTGATATTTCTTACTTATACTCTTGAGTGCATCCACAAAAGCTTCAACATCAAATCTGTTAGACCCTTCACCCATAATTGCAACTAAATTAAATAAATCTGCATAATCAAGCTGTATGTTATATTCCTTTGCAAGTATATTTTCAATATCATACCCTGAAAGTCCAGTTTTAGTAACATTCACAGTAAGTTTTGTTACATCTAAATCAAATCCTAATTTCTTTATTTCTAAACGTGTAAAACATTTCATCGAATGAATATTATTGATACATTTACGTCCCCACTCTGCATCCTTTATGATTCTATCAAAATTCCTCTTACCATACAAAAAAACTTGTCTTCTAGCTAAATCGAGACTTGCAAGAATCAAGTAATTTGGACTCGTAGTCTGCAGCATAGATACTATTTTTTTTACTCTATTAAAGTCTACAAGTTTTGAGTTAAAATGAAGTACAGAACCCTGTGACAGTGCAGATAAAATCTTATGTGTCGATTGAACACATAAATCTGCCCCTGCAGTGATAGCAGATTCTGGTAACTGCTCGTTAAATAGCAAATGAGCTCCATGCGCTTCATCGACTAAAACTATTTTTTTTCTTCTATGACATAAATCAACGATTTTACTTAACTCTGTAACTACTCCATTATATGTAGGACTTGTGATAAAAACAGCTTTAGCTTCAGGATATTTATCCAAAGCATCTTTTATTTGTTCATAAGTTGAATTAAAAATTAAATCAAGATTTTGATCTATTTTAGGCTGAATCCAAATAGGCCAAACTCCAGACATAATGATTCCAGCCATAATAGACTTATGAGAACTTCTTGAAACTATAATAGAATCTCCAGAATCACAAGCTGCAAGAAACATGGCCATATTACCTACTGAAGTACCATTAACTAAAAAGAAAGAACCCTTTACACCATACGCTTGAGCCATAAGCTCTTGAGCTTTTTTTATTGGTCCTACAGGATCATGTAATGAATCTACTTCATCAAAAACTGTAACGTCGAATTTATAAACTTTTTCACCTGTGTAACCTTTCAATTCTTTATCTATACTCCTACCATTTTTATGTCCAGGACAATGAAATGAAATAACGTCTTTTTTTGCATGTGACATGAGAACGTCAAACAAAGGAGCCTTAGACTGTTTTACAAGTAACAGTTTAGATATTTTTTTCATTATATATTTTACTCACAAAAGGAATGCCCGGTAGAAGATTCGAACTTCTGACCCCTTCCATGTCAAGAAAGTACTCTAACCAACTGAGCTAACCGGGCTTATACATTTATTTTATTCTCACAATTCTATGTTATCACAATTTTTTCTAGCTTCATCATAACATTATCATAAAAAAAGGTGCGGGCCGGACTCGAACCGACGAATAACAGTTTTGCAGACTGCTCCCTTATGCCACTTGGGTACCGCACCATTTTAAATAAGTAAAAACATAGACTTAAGCACTAAACGCATGAGTATATAAAAATAAGACGTTTCAGTCAATTTTATGTATACAAAAACAGAAACCATAATCAGTGGAGGTGGCGGGAATTGAACCCGCGTCCGAAAATGCTTCAGTAAAGCCACTACAGGTTTAGTTTGGAAGATATTTTATAGTTTTATGATGTCTTTTTCCAAACAAAAATACACCACAAATTTAACTAACAATTTTAAAGCTAATGTTACAAATACGCCTAAATAACACCCCTTATACATCTTATGTCATGAATGCTTAAAATAAAGTACTAATTATGCTGCCATTGACATTGCGCCAAAATAATTAATGTTTTGCATTGAAGCAATTTTATTGTTGCCATTTATTTTTAGTCGATTTTTTACGGAGCCATCGACTAACTCCGACCTGCTGCCATTACATTCATCATTTCCGTCGATACCTGTTCACCCCCATTTTTGTTATAATGTAACAGTTACTAAAACACATTTATCACTTATATTTTTCTTCTAAAAAAATTTTTTATAATACTAGCACACTGTATACTTAAGTACTTTTCATTACCACCTGCAATTTTTACTTGATGATTGAGTTTTTTATTAGATATTATTCTAAAGACGCTTTTACAAGCACCCGCTTTGTTGTTAAAAGCTCCAAAAATAACCTTTTTAAATCTTGCATTGACTAATGCACCAGCACACATAGCACATGGTTCAATTGTAACATACATAAAACAATCGTTTAAACGGTAATTTTTAAGTTTTTTAGCTGCCTTTTTTATTGCTTGAATTTCAGCATGTGCAGTAGGATCTGATAAGGTAATACATTTATTAAAACCTCTAGATATTATTTTATAGTCTTTGACTATAATTGCTCCTATAGGAATTTCCATTGCATTCTTAGCTTTATAAGCTTCTTTCAATGCTTGAAGCATAAAGTATTTGTCATCTAAAATTTGTTTATTTCCCAAAACACATTCTCTAAAATTTGTTATTTTGTCATACTTTTTTTAAGGTATACCCATAAATTCATAAGTAGTTAAATACACATAGCGTTTTACTTTGCAAGAAATAATTCAATTATTTCTTGCAAAAATATCATTTCCGTCACTATCTATAGCAACAATTAAAGGCATATTCTCAACTTCAAATTTATAAATTGCTTCTGGACCAAGATCTGCAAAAGCAATTAGATCAACTTTTTTTACACTTTTTGAAATAAAAGCTCCAACACCACCAGTAGCAATAAGATAAACGGCATTATTTTTTTTTATTGAATCTATAACAATTTTTGTTCTTGTACCTTTTCCAATCAAAACTTTAACACCCTCATTTAATATTCTTGGAGTAAAAAAATCCATTCTTGAAGATGTAGTGGGGCCACAAGCTCCTATTACAATACCTGGCTTTATAAACGTAGGCCCACAATAGTAAATTACGATGTTTTTTATGTTTATAGGTAATTTTTCATTATTGTTTAACATATCTACAATTCTCTTATGAGCACCATCTCTTGCAGTATAAATGGCTCCACTAAGAAAAATTTTCTGTCCATATCTTAAAATTTTAGTATTTAAAACTAAATTATTAACATTTATTTTCATATTACAATAGTACTTCTCTTGCATGAATGACACTGAATACTCACAGCTACAGGAAATGAAGCTATATGGGTTGGTCTACTTTCAATAAACACTGCTAATGCTGTAGTTTTACCACCTAAATTCATTGGTCCAATATTCAAGCTATTTATAATATTTAACAATTTCATTTCTTTCTCAGCATAAAACGGAATCTTATTTTTACTATTTATTTTACGAAGTAGTGCTTTTTTTGAAAGTAAGCTAACAGATGCAAAATCACCACCTATGCCTATGCCTATAATTAATGGAGGACATGCATTTTTACCCTTATTGCTTACAACATCCACGATAAATCTTTCAACATCGCACCAACCTAATGAAGGAATCAGCATTTTTAAAGCGCAAGCATTTTCACTTCCACCACCTTTAGGTAAAAAGGTAATCTTTATTTTATCACCAGATACTATATCGATATATATATTTGCTGGAGTATTATTATTAGTATTTTTCCTTTCAATAGGATCAGATACAATAGAATTACGAAGATAATTTCCTTTATATCCCATGGAAACGCCTCTATTTATAGCATAATAAATATTTTTACCATCAATAAATACATTCTTACCTAATTTTACGAAAAAATTTGCAATTCCAGTATCTTGGCATAAAGGAATTCTCTCTTTTCTAGCAATGTTAGCATTTTCAATAATCTCTTTAAGTATATCTTTTGCATTTTTTTCTTCTTCTAAAACGACATTTTTCCTCAAAGCTTTTAAAACATCTACTGGAAGATTAAAATTTGCTTCAGCACACAATTTTTTAACAGCATTACTTATAGTATCAGATCTTATCTTTCGCATTCTTTATGTATCTCTTTTTCATCATAGTTTTAGTTATGACTCTACTTCTTTTTATAACCATTTCTGCCTCACGGAAAATTTTATCATAATTTGTTTTTTTTTCTGTGACCTTCTCTTCTATTGCCTTTATACCTACAGCAGCAGCAATTCGTGGGAAAATCTTCCAATCATCCATAGTAGGAAGAATTTTATCAGGTTTAATATTATTTTCTGATATGCATAAGGCAAGTTCTGTTGCTGCTGCTATACACATAGAATCTGTAATAGTAGAAGCTCTTACATCAAGTACTCCGCGAAAGACTCCGGGGAATCCTAAAGAATTATTTATTTGATTTGCAAAATCACTTCTCCCTGTTGCAACTATTGCTGCTCCAGCTTCTTTAGCTTCCCAAGGCCAAATCTCAGGTATAGGATTAGCGCATGCAAAAATAATTGAATTTTTAGCCATACTCCTTACCCATTCTTTTTTAATTATTCTAGGACCAGGTGTTGACAAAGCTATAACTACGTCAGCATTTTCCATAGCTTCTTTAATACCACCATTTACAGATTTTTCATTTGTCTCTAAAGCCAATAACCATTTTTCAGGAACAGACTTTAAATCATACCTTTTTTTATGGAATGTACCATTTAAATCAACTATAATTATGTTTGAAGGTTTTACTCCGTAAAGAATCAAAAACTTTGATGTACATATGTTTGCAGCACCAGCACCTATCATTGCAATTTTTATATTCGATATTTTTTTATTAACAATTTTTAAAGCATTTATAAGACCAGCAAGCACTACAATAGCTGTTCCTTGCTGATCATCATGCCACACAGGTATGCTACATTCCATCCTTAACCTATTCAATATAGAAAAACATTTAGGCTGCTCTATATCTTCTAAATTTATGCCACCAAATGTCGGTTGTAGTGATTTTACTATATGTACTATTTCATCTTCATTTTTTGTACTAAGACATATAGGATATGCATCGACTCCTCCGAGGTATCTATATAAAAGAGCCTTCCCCTCCATGACAGGCATTCCAGCTTCAGGACCTATATCACCGAGTCCTAATACTCTCGTTCCATCGCTTATTATAGCAACACTGTTCCCTTTGTTAGTATATTCATATATAAGTTTTGGATTTTTATAGATATCATTACATACTGCGGCAACTCCAGGGCTATACCATATAGAAAAATCATTGAGACTATTCACTCTACATTTCGGAACAATTTCAATTTTGCCTTTGTATAAACGATGAAGTTTTTTAGCAAATTTAAACGGTATCTGACTTGTTGTCAAATATTTTTTATTACAATAAGATTTTTTTTTATGCATTTTAATGATGTACCAATAACAAAATATAACAAACTTCTAATGACGAATATGTGACATAATAACAGTCTACCACTTTTACTATTTTAAACTTCACATAATTGTATATATTTTCAGTGTTAATAGTCAATGAAAAATAAAATTGTTTACTAAGCAAAAAATAAATATAATACGAATCTACAAAATAATTCTAAATTATCAAGAATCTCTCTACATACACTGAGATTATAAAAATTAATTTTATTTAAAAATTCCGCCAGTATTTTTGCACCAAAATAGCATATCTAAATGACCCATTGGGATGGCTATATTTTCAGCAAATTTTTGCATTTGCTTTTCTATGTATAAGTACATTTTTATACTTAATCTTTCAGGTATCATATTTATCACACCATAATTTTTAAGATTTTTTAGTACGTGTCTATCTAGTATTGCAAGATCTTTACCTATGAATATGTTTCTCAAAAAATGCCCTGCTTCTTTATACCCAATTCCCTTGATGTTTTGTGCAAGCCAACTTCTTAAGTTGTACATGTCTTTGAAAGAAGCAAGCTTTTTTCTTATTCTTATATCACCATTAATCATAAAGAATTTTCTTGCTTCAATAACATATCTTGCTTTATTATTTTTAAACCTAACTCCATTTATAATTTTAGCTATATCAATACACTTTGAGTTAAGTATCATATTTTTAGACATAAGATTATTCACTGCGTTCCAGCATATTGTTGCTTTACTCTGAGGTGTAAAAATACAAAATATAAGTTCTGCAAATATTTCCTCTTCAGTTCCATTATTCCATACATTTTTAAAGTGTTCTTGCCTATGTAAGATGAATGGCAACACTACTTGCCAAAAATCCTTTAATTCATTAATTGTAAAAGAATGATTAATCGGTGTTTTAATAAAATCAATCGACATTAAGTTATTTTTTTTCATGTACTATAAAAATGAGAATAAAGAATAAATTGTATTATACTAATTTTACTGATGACTTTGAAAAATATGTTAATTAAAATAATGATATGTAAAAATGTGATTTGTTAAAAGTATAAATTCTAAAAATAACTTGACATAAATAAACTCTAATGGTATAATATTAGCACTGTGATATTACGAGTGCTAAAATAATCTAAAAATGAATTAAAGATTGTTGTGTAGTCATTGAGGAGAAAATGCGGCACGTAACGTTAGAGGTGTTAGAAAAAAGGAAAACTGAAATACTAAGCGCCGTTATACATCATCATATAAAAACAGCAAAACCTGTAGGTTCTGATGTCTTAACAAGAGAGTATGGTATATTGTTATCTTCAGCTGCAATTAGGAATTTAATGGCGGAACTTGAGGAAGATGGATATTTAACACACCCTCACACATCTGCTGGACGTGTCCCTACAGATAGAGGTTATAGAGCTTATGTTAATGGTCTTCTTGAGCTGCAAGATCTTAACATCAGCGAAGATGAAAAGTTAAAAAAAGGATATGAACGAAGGTACAATGAGATAGAGCTTTTGCTTTCTGAAACTTCTCATATTTTGTCGATATTATCTAAATATACTGGGTTTGTTATGGCACCTAGATTTCAATATGATGAAATAAAAAATATTGAGCTTATATCGATTTCAAATAAGGAGTTGTTAATTGTTCTAATTACTAGGAGTGGTATAATTAAACATAAAAAAATTGAAGTTTCACTTTCAAATAAACAGTTGAAAAAATTGAGATGTTTTTTGAATGGAAAATTAAAAGGTATTTCTGTCGCACAAGCAAATACTATAATTAATGCGAAAATAAAGTGTCTTAAGCATGATGATGATATAGATGATGTTTTAAGAATTGCAGAAAAGATAAGTTGTGTTTTTTACAATATACGTGACGATATTTATATAGACGGTATATCAAATATTACAACAGCTTCTAATTTTTGTGATTTTGAACCTATAAGATCATTTATGAAGTTTAATAAGGAAAAATTTGTAAGGATGGTAAATAAGGATTTTAATGATAATGGAATAAACATAAAAATAGGTTCTGAGAATACACTTAATGAACTTAAAAATTCAAGTATTGTAACAACAGTTTATAAAAGCAGTAACCACACTACAATAGGTATTTTGGGAATTATAGGACCTAAACGAATGGAATATGAAAAAATGATATCGCTTGTAAATCATGTATCTGAAATGCTAAACAAATTTTTTGAAGATAAAAAATGATCTTGGAGGAATAAAATTTGAAAAATACAAAACATGAACATGAAATAAATGAAAATAACGATCAAAGCTACGATTGTGACAACAATAAAACTGAATATGATAAAATAGCTGAACTTAAAATTTTAAAGCAATCAATAGAAGAAAAAGATCAGCAAATACAGAATTATTATGATCAACTTTTAAGACTTAAAGCTGAATTCGAAAACTATAGGAGACGTTCTGAGAAAGAAAAAGAAGAATGTTTAAAATGGGGAAGAGAGAAAATTCTTTTGAAACAGCTTCTAATAAGTGATATTTTGGAACAAGCACTAAAAAGTGCGAAAGAAGCAAGTAACATAGAAAGTGTAGTTGTTGGAATTGAAATGCTAAACAAAGAATTTTCAAGAATGTTAAAAGAAGAAGGTGTCGAAGAAATACAGTGTGAAAAATTTGATCCAACTATATGTGAAGCGTTGGAACAAATTGAAAGTGAAGCTGAAGATGGTAAAATTTTAGAAGTTTATCAAAAAGGCTATAAAATAAATGGTAATCTTATGAGGACAGCTAAAGTTAAAGTAGCAAAAAACACAAAAATTAAAGAACAGTTATCATAGTGTTTAATATTGATTTTTATTAATGCAAAGCAACATATAGAAAATGCTATTACAAGATGCAAAATTAAAAATATAGTTCGTATTTTTGTGTTTATTATATCCAAAAAAGTGTAGAGAGGAGGGAAACATGTCAAAAATTATCGGTATAGATTTAGGAACATCTAACTCTGCAGCTGCTGTTATGGAAGGTGGAAAAACAACTCTTATTCCTTCAGCTGAAGGAACAACATTAGGAGGTAAAGCATTTCCATCTTATGTAGCATTTACAAATGATGGTCAACTTCTAGTGGGTGAACCTGCAAGAAGGCAAGCAGTTACAAACCCTGAAGGAACAGTTAGTACTTTTAAAAGAAAAATGGGAGCAGATCACAAGTATAAATTGGGTAACAAAGAATTTACACCGCAACAACTTTCAGCATTTATTCTTCAAAAAATCAAGAAAGATGCAGAAGCATATTTAGGTGAAACAATAACAAAAGCTGTTATTACTGTTCCTGCGTATTTTAATGATGATCAGAGGCAAGCCACAAAAGACGCTGGGGCAATTGCTGGTCTTGAGGTTATAAGACTTGTAAATGAACCCACAGCAGCAGCACTTGCTTATGGAATAGATAAAGTGAAAAAAGAGCAAAAAATACTAGTTTTTGATCTCGGCGGTGGAACTCTAGATGTAACAATTATGGAAATGGGTGCTGAAGGAACTTTTGAAGTCCTCTCGACTTCTGGTGACACACAACTCGGTGGGACAGATATGGATAATACATTAATTAACTACATATCCGAAGATTTTAAAAAAGTAAATGGAATAGATTTAAAAAAAGATAAAATGGCAATTCAACGTTTAAAAGAAGCTGCTGAAAAAGCTAAAATAGAATTGTCAAATGTTTTGGAGACTGATATTAATCTTCCGTTTATCACAGCAGATGCTTCAGGACCTAAGCACTTAACCATGAAATTCACTAGGGCAACACTTGAAAACCTCGTGCGACCTACAGTAGAAAGATGTAAGGTATCTATTGACCAAGCAATAAAAGATGCAAAACTTACAGCCGAAACAATTACAAAAATAATTTTAGTTGGTGGACCTACAAGAATGCCTATAGTACAAAAATTTGTTGAAGACTATATAGGTAAAAAGCTAGAACGTGGGATAGATCCTATGGAGTGCGTGTGTTTTGGAGCAGCCGTTCAAGCAGCAGTACTAACTGGTGATGTGAAGGACATTCTTTTACTTGATGTTACACCACTTACCTTAGGACTTGAAACTATGGGTGGTGTAAGAACTATTTTAATGGACAGAAACACTACGATACCGGCAAAACGCTCACAAATATTTTCAACTGCAGCAGATAATCAACCAAGTGTTGAAATTAACGTACTTCAAGGTGAAAGACCTATGGCAAAAGATAATTTATCTCTTGGTAGATTTATGCTAGATGGGATACCTCCTGCACCACGTGGCATTCCACAAATTGAAGTTACATTTGACATAGATGCAAATGGTATTTTACATGTTTCTGCGAAAGATAAAGGAACAGGTAAAGAGCAGTCTATAAAAATATCATCATCTACAAAACTTTCAAAAGATGATATAGATAAATATGTAAAGGAAGCAGAACAATATGCTTCAGAAGATATAAAACGTAAAGAAGAAATTGAAGTTAGGAATGAAACAGATAACCTTGTTTATTCGGTTGAGAAAAGTTTAAAAGATCATGGTGATAAAATATCATCCAATGAAAGACTCAGTATAGAACAGGCGTTAACTTCTACAAAGGAAGCGTTAAAAGGAAATGATACAGCAACAATAAAATCAACAAAAGAAACGTTAGCAATGGCATCACATAAACTCGCTGAGGCTGTATATAAATCTTCCCAAACGCGTACAGGAGATGAGTCTAAAGATTCAAAAGAAGGATCTCATAACAATAATGGTGCTCAACAAAACAATGATGGTGAAAAAATCGTTGACGCAGAAGGTGTTGATGGAAACAAAAATAAAAAAATATTTAATTATTTATGTAATTTCATTTATTTTATGCTATGGCGTTCACATGTCGACAATATCTTTATGACAATAAAATTTGTCGACATGAGTATCTTTATTTTGATTATTTTATTTGTATGATACGAGGAATAAAATGAAACATGATTATTATGAAATACTTGGAATTAATAAAGCTGCATCTGCAGATGAAATAAAATCTGCTTATAGAAAACTTGCTTTAAAATATCATCCAGATAAAAATCCAGGAAACAAAGAATCTGAAGAGAAATTTAAAGCAATAAATGAGGCATATGAGGTACTTTCTGATGTAAAAAAAAGACAACAATACGATACCTTTGGACAAGGTAATAATAATGGTAACTATACACAATATACTAGTGATTTTTCATCAAATATGGGAGATATCTTCGGAGATATTTTGGGTGATTTTTTTGGTGGTAGTTCTAATGGACGTAGCAGAACTTCACAAAAAAAACGCGGTGAAGATTTACGTTACGATGTAGAAGTTTCCTACCTTGATGCGATGAAAGGAAAGGAAATACCAATTGACATATTTAAGAAGGAAGTTTGTTCTATTTGTAATGGTAATGGTACTAGAGATGGAGCTTCTTTAAAACAATGTGTAAAGTGTGATGGTAAAGGTCAGATAAGATATACACAAGGTTTTTTTTCATTCAGTCAAGAATGCCAACAATGTAAAGGTAATGGGACTGTTATAAATAATCCATGTTCTGAATGTAAAGGTAAAGGAACTGTAAATAAAAGAAAAAGCATTAAAATTAAAATTCCTGCAGGAGTTGATGAAGGAGTATCCTTAAAAATCTCAGGTTCCGGCAATGCAGGTGCTAATGGATCTCCATCCGGTGATTTGTATATTGTAGTACACTTAAAGCAAACTGAAGGATTTAAGAAAAATGGGGATGACTTGCACACAGAAGTTACTGTTTCTTTTTCACAAGCAGCAATGGGAATAGATTATAATGTGCCCGTTTTAGATGGATATGTAAAAGTAAAAATTCCGCCATCAACACAACCAGGTACAGTTTTAAGGGTGCGTGAGCAGGGGTTTCCAAAACTTGGTAGAAAAAATAAAGGTGATCTTTACGTTAAAATAAATCTTTTTGTACCAAAGCATCTTAATGACACACAGAAACAAGCACTTTTCGAATATGCTAAATCTATGGGAGAGATTCCAAAAGATGCTCGATATCAAAGTGATAATTTTTTTAGGAAAATTTTTAGATAAACTTGTTAACAATTAATAACAAAGATGTGTAGATGAGATGAGAAGAAACCAGTTTTAGGATGTTAGATATTTGCGTTTTTTCAGTATGAAGTACTGCTCTGTTATTGAAATAATACTATTAGTGAGCCAATAAAGCACAAGCCCAGAAGGGAATGACCAAAACATAAATGTGAAAACCACAGGCATTACATATGCTATTTTCTTTTGAGTAGGATCCGATGTTGTCGTATTCATTTTTTGTTGTAAAAACATTCCTATACCCATTATCAATGGAAGAAGATTAAATGTAAAAGAGCCTAAGTTTATAAATCGATCCGGTGCCGATAAATCTCTTATCCAAAAAATCCATTTTTCATTTCTAAGTTCATAAGTATTTCTTAACATTGTAAAAAAAGCCCAAAAAATAGGAAGTTGAAGGAGCATTGGTAGACATCCAGACAAAGGGTTAATTTTTTGAATTCTGTAAACATTCAACATTTCTATCTTAAGCCTTTGTGGATTATTTTTATACTTAGTTTGAATGTTTTTTATGATAGGTTGTATTTGTTTCATAGCAGCTGTAGATTTAAAACTTTTTAAAGTAAGAGGGAAAACCAAAACTTGTATAATAGCAGTAAGTGCCACAATGGCCCACCCATAATTATTTGTTATCTTATGTAAAAATACTAACACAGTAAATGCAGATTTACCTAAAATACCAAAAAATCCAAAATCAATAGTTTTTTCAAGACCTAATCCATACGTTTTCAAGTAACTATAGTCTTTAGGTCCAACATAAAAATTAACAGAGTAATTTTTCTTATAGGTATCTTCTGGAAATTTTGCTTCAAGAACAATGGAATAAGGAGATTTTTTATCGAATCTTTTAGCAGTAATATTATTAAAATCCATTGGGTTATCAGGTATGAATGCAACAAGAAAATACCTATTATCTATAGCTACCCATTTATAGATAGAAGCAATATCAGAAATATTTTTAAGTTTTTTAAGCTTATTCTGATTCATTCCAGAACACGCTAAAACTCTTGTCAACGAAGTATTTTCTTTTAGTTCTTTGTTATCAGTTCCTAACCCAGGACCCCATTCAACACACACTGATGAAGGTAATGTTTCATTAAGTCTCTCAATACAAATATCTAAATTATGCATGTAAGAATCTGAAAAATTATACGTCTTTATAATTTTCCAGCCTTTTGGTGAAATATATTCAAAAACTACCTTTTTATCAGATACTGCAACAATATTATAAATTAATCCATGAAAGTTAGACATTACTGGAGCTGATTTTGAAAAAACTAGATCAACCCATTTACCGTTTTTTTCTTTTATAGCCCAACTCAAAATAGATGCACCATCATTTGTTAAACTAACTCTATATTTTTTTGTTTTAATAACTATTTGCTCGATTTCTTTATCTTTGCTTCTTACATTATTGTCAGTGGTTACGCTTTTATTAAATCCCTCATCACCAGCTTTATAAAAAGCTACATTACGTTGTTGTTCAAATTGTTGATATGGTTTGCCCGACGAAACAATAAAAAAGAACCAAACGAAAATTGTAAGAGCTGATAGAATTATGAATAAAATAGAATTTTTTTGTATCATCGCTATTTTTCCCTTTTAGTGTTGAACCTATATTTGTATAAAAACAAAGGATCAACTCCACCTACACATAAAGGATGACAGCGAATAATCCTCTTGAAAAACAACAAAGATCCTTTCAATACCCCATGTATTTCTATCGCTTTATAAGCATAAGTTGAACATGTAGGTTGAAAGCGGCATGCAGATGGGATGATACATCTAGAAAAACACTTGTAACATCTAATCAAAAATAACACTATACGTTGTAATATCACTTTATTTCAACCTCTAAGAAACACTCTGCGTTCTTTATTTCATCAAAAATAACATTCATCAAATTGTTATAATCTAAAAATACACTTCTAACTTTAGGTATAAAAACGAAATCAAACCCTGTTTTTAATAAATGCTTATTAATTCTAAAAATTTCTCTTAATTTTCTTTTTACTTTATTTCTTTCTACAGCCTTTCCAATTTTCCTTGATACAATAAGTCCTAACCTTCTTACAAGATGCTCGTCATTTCTTTTATGAATTAAAATTTTTATATATTTATTTTCAAACTTTTGTCCATTTTTAAATACCTGAATAAAATCCTTCTGAAGATGAATCCTCTCAAAATAATTTAAAAAAAACCTTTTTTTTTTCATGCACTAAGTTTTTTACGATTTTTTCTTCTACGAGAACTTAAAATCCTTCTTCCGCCTGGTGTTGACATCCTTGCCATAAAACCCAATTTCTTTTTCTTTCTGTTCTTATTCGGCTGAAATGTTCTTTTCATTTTTTTATTTTAAATTCCTTCAAAATTCTAGTACGTAATTATAAAACTACACAGGTTGAATTATATCTAAAAATCTATCTTACTGTCAATCACATATATAAATCGTAATTATATTTTACGATAAATAATGTTTCTACTTTTAATATTTTATGTGCTAAAATGTCAATCGTTATGAGAAACATATTTATTCCTCAAAGGTATAAGTTAATAGTTGATAAGATTGCTGACACAGCAAAGGAAACTGGTTTTGATGCATACATAGTTGGTGGATTTGTAAGAGATTTATTGATAAAAAGAGATCCGAAGGATTTAGATATAATGATGGTTTCTAACAAATCAAATGATAAAAATAAACTGATTGCTGGAATAATATTTTCAAAATTTTTAACAAATAAATATAAATTACATGATCCTATTAGTTTTGATAAATTTGGAACTTCTAAAGTTTTTATAAATAATGAAGAAATAGAGTTTGTTATACCAAGAAAAGAATGTTATTCTAAACAATCAAGAAATCCATGTATACAACCTGCTTCTTTAGAAGAAGATGCACTAAGACGAGATTTTACTATAAATACCTTATTTTTAAGACTTAGTGATATGAGAATTTTAGATCTTACATCACGTGGAATAGATGATATTAAAAATAAAATTATAAGAGTAAATAATGTTCAGAGTGCTGAAATAACATTTCAGCAAGATCCTTTAAGAATTTTAAGGGCTGTACGACAAAGTTTACAACTTAATTTTACAATTGATTCTAAAACTTATACAGCAATGAAAGCTTCAGTATCACGTATAAATATTGTTTCGTATGAACGTATAAGAGATGAAATGAATAAAATTTTAATTGAAAAAAAACCATCAAAAGCATTTAACATGATGGATGAAATCAACATATTGATCAAAATTTTTCCAGAACTTGCAGCATTGAATACTTCAAAACGATGTAATCATATTGAAAATTTATTTATAAAAACTATGAAAATTTTAGATAAAGTAGAGAATAATTTAGTTTTAAGAGTATCGTCTTTACTATATAATATAGAGATATATAATCAACATAGAATATCAAATGATTTTACAAATATTAAAAATATTTTAAAAAGATTTACATATTCAAATCATTTTGAACAAAAAGTTGTATCAATTATACAAAACAGCATACGCTTTATAATGTATCCATCTGATTGGAATGATATTAACGTACGTAAATTCGTAAATGAATGCGGCATGGAATTTAATTTAATAATGAAATTTTTAAAAGCTTATTCTAGTATTGATGAAAAATATGAAAAATTTATTAAACTCAAAATGAAAATCAGATATTTAAAATCAAAAAATATGCTATACATTAAATCTGAACAATTAAATGGTACCGAAATGATAAAAATATTTAACATTCCTGCGGGTAAATGGATAAAAGAAGCTAAAAACAGATTAAAAACAGCTTATTTAGAAAAACCTAATATGACAAAAGAAGAAGCAGTAGATATAGTAAAGAAAATGCTTATTAACGAGCATTCTAACTAAATAATCTTAACCATTATTATTTCTTAGTTGTAATTTTTAATATTTTTTGAGTTTTGTTAATACAAAAAAACATTTTTATTTATTCTATTCCAAATTTAATTTTGAGTTCAGCAAGACAATTTTTTAAATCTTGTGGTATTTTATTTTCGAATTTAGTATAGAATTCTTCTATCATTTTTATTTCTTGCACCCATTCCTCTTTATTAACATTAAATAATTTTGTCATTATTCGTTGTGATATATTCAAACCGTCAAGTTCTATGGCATTATTTTGTGGTAATAAACCTATTTCAGATTCTTTAAATCCTATTTTATTTTCAATTCTATCAATCATCCATTTTATAACTCTAAAATTATCTCTAAATCCAGGCCACATAAATTTTCCATATTTATCTTTTCTAAACCAGTTTACTATGAATATCTTAGGAGGATTTTTTATTTTTTTACCAATATCGATCCAATGTTGAAAATATTCTGCCATATTATATCCACAAAATGGAAACATAGCCATTGGATCACGTCTTATATTACCTATACTACCGCTTGTAGCAGCAGTAGTTTCAGATCCCATTATTGAAGCAGAAAACACACCATTTTTCCAATCTTTTGCTTCACAGACAAGAGGAACCGTATCTCTTCTACGTCCACCAAAAATTATTCCTGAAATTGGAACACCATTAGGATCATTAAACATTTCAGAGAGTGTAGGACAATTATGAATTGAAACCGTAAATCTTGAATTTGGATGAGCAGCAGGACGATTATCAAAATCTTTATTATATTTTTTTCCTTGCCAATCAATTATGTCTGATTGAAATTTTTCAGAAATACCTTCCCACCATGGGTTATTGTTACTGTCAATAGCAGTGTTTGTAAATAATGTTGGATAAAATTTATTATTTTTAAGAGTTCTCATCATTATTGGATTCGTCTTAAAACTTGTGCCTGGAGCAACACCAAAAAAACCAGTTTCAGGGTTAATAGCATAAAGTCGTCCATCATCTCCTATGTTAATCCAAGCAATATCATCTCCTATAGTCCATACTTTATATCCTTTGAGTACAGGTTCTAAAAGAGCGAAATTTGTTTTACCGCATGCTGACGGAAAAGCACCAAGAAAATATGTTATTTTACCACTAGAAGATTGTACACCTATAATTGCCATATGTTCAGCAAGCCAACCTTCTTTATAACCTAAATATGAAGCTATTCTTAAAGAATAACATTTTTTCCCAAGCAAAGCATTGCCACCATATCCAGAACCAAAACTCATGACAAGATTTTCTTGTGGGAAATGCATAATAAACCGTCTGTCAGGGTTTACATCACCGATTGAATGGATGCCTTTAAAAAAATCAGATGAATTTCCAATCCTTGTAGTAACTTGACTACCAATTCTAGTCATAATTCTCATACTTAATGCGACATAAATCGAATCTGTTATTTGTATACAATTTTTAGCATATTTTGATTCAAATGTACCCATTATGAATGGAATTACGTACATAGTTTTACCCTTCATTGATCCTTTAAAAAAGTTCATCATTTTTTTCTTAGCTTCATCCGGGTCCATCCAATTATTATTCGGACCAGCTTCTTCCTTTGAAGAAGTACACACAAAAGTCAAATGTTCAGTGCGTGCTACATCATTAGGATTAGAACGATGATAATATGAATTTGGATATTCCATAGCATTTAATTTTTTCAAAACTGGTTCGCCATTAATTTTCATTTTTTGTGCAATACTAACTAATTTTTTTGCTTCTTCAATAGATCCATCCATTATATATGTCTTGTTAGGCTGAAAAAGCTCTTGCATATTTTTTATAAATACATTCATTGTTGTTAACATTTACTCCACAACCCCCTTCAATATTAGAAATTTGTAAATATATAAGATAATTCATGAAATACTTATGCCCAAATAGTGTTTTTTAAATTTCTAATAAAAACTGTTTTTACTGGATATAACTTTTCAATAACTTCTTCAGGATTAAACCATAATTTGATTTCCCTCGCAGCTTCTATGCTGTCAGATGAACAATGTACAACATTTTCATATAATCCTTTAGTAGTTATTCTACCATACGACCCTCTGATTGATATTGGATCTGCATCTTCAGGGTTTGTTGCTCCTGCAATTTCTCTTATTTTAGAAATTGCACATTCACCGTGGTAAACAAATGCCAATATTCTGTTCCAAGGTTCTCCGTATACTTTACCCTGGATATAGTTTATGAGTTCATTAAAAAAAGGTTTATCTTTAAGATGATTATAATGTGCTTTCGCAAGTTTTTCATCAACTTTTATCATCTTTGAACCAACAATAATCAACTTAGACTCAGAAAACTTAGTTAATATATTCCCAACTAAAGATTTCTTAATTCCATCAGGCTTAATTAAAACCAAAACTTGTTCAATTTTCATGTTTTTCACACCTTTTCTTTTTGATTAATACTCTCCAATATTTTGTCACATAAACAAATACGCCTAAGAAAATATATGTACTAAACAATATAAAAATAATATTTTGTGGAAACATAATCACAAAAAGTAGAATAATAATTATTAAAACTAAGAACCTAAAAGCTTTCGGCTTTGATAATTTAAAATTTTTAAAAGAAATGTATGGAACATTTGAAACCATAAGCAAAGATAGAATCACCATAATTACTGGCATTAATCTATTAAGGAACATAGACATATTTTCTAGTAATACAGGAGAATGCACTGCATTATTAATTTTGGATTTTGAATAATCTGGGGCAAATAATTCATAACCTAGTATAAAAGATATTAATAATCCAGCTGAAGCTGGTGTTGGTAACCCCATAAAAGAATTATGGAACATATCATCATTATTGTCAATCTTAGTATTAAACTTCGCAAGTCTAAAAGCACTACACAAAACAAATAAAACAGCAACAACTAATCCACTCTTACCCATCGTATTTAATACAAATTGGTACATCATAATAGATGGGGCAACTCCAAATGATAATAAATCACTTAAAGAATCCATTTGAACACCAAATTCACTTGTAGTTTTTGTTAATCTAGCAATTCTTCCATCCATCATATCAAAAGATATAGCAACTACAAGAAGCCATGCAGCCTTTGTAAAATCACCATTAATTGATGATATTATAGATAAATATCCACATGTCATATTTCCACATGTAAAAAGACTAGGTATTATATAAATGCCTTTTTTTAATTTCCCCACTTTATTAATTCTCCGGAAACTTTGCAACAATAGTTATAGCAGATACAACTTTATCACCATGTCTTATTTTAATACTGGCATTTTTAGGTATATGTAAATCAACTTGTGAACCGAATTTTATTAAACCTATTTTATCACCACAACATAATAAATCTCCTGATTTTACCCATGAAACACATCTTCTTGCAAGCATACCTGCTATCTGCTTAACAATATATTTTCCATTTTCATTTTCTATAGTTATAATATTTTGTTCGTTAACTATATGTGCTTGTGAGTTCATAGCTTTTAGAAACTTACCGGACACATGTTCAACACTTACAACTTTTCCATTTACAGGTGAACGTTGTAAATGTATATCTAAGACTGACAAAAACACTCTTATAATTTTTTCATTTTTATTTTCATTTATTTCTAAAACAGTACCATTACAAGGTGATAGAATTATTCCATCACCTTTTGTTATTTCTACATCAGGATCTCTAAAAAAATAAACACAGAATAAAGAAACAAAAATACATAAAACTCCACATATAACTGAAATTATACCCCACCATAACATCATAATTAATAATATCAATCCTAAAATAAACGGAATTATGATAAATACACGCCCCTCTTTTACAATTTGCATAAAATAATTACCTTTTTACTAAAAAAAATACAAAACAACACTCTACAAAATCACATTTATTATGTTTTTACGATTATGACATGAAACAAATTTCGTAATTTATGTTTTATTACAAATAAAAAAACGAAAAAATTTTAGTTATCTGTTAAGAAATATTACTTATGAACAGAAATAAAACTCTATAAAATAAAAAATTGGTTTTATACAATTTTATGTTCTCTTCTTTCAATGAATAAT